>NZ_JBHVDX010000143.1:0-25937 GCF_042802555.1 Streptomyces sp. NPDC057474
AGTGTGTTGGAGGGGGGTGGTGGTGCGGTGGTGGTGGCTGATGTGGAGTGGGAGCGGTTCGTTCCGGCGTTCACCAGTCGTCGTCCCAGCCCCCTACTGACCAGCCTCCCTCGGGCTGCTGAAGCGCTGGCCGCGCTCGACAGGCAGGGACCCGGCACGCCGCACGAGGCGCACGGTTCCGGCGGCGTGCTTCCCGCCCTCGTCGAGCACCTCGCCACCCTGTCGCCCCAGGGGCGCGGCACCGCGCTCCTCGACCACGTGCGAAGGGCCGCGGCCATGGCACTCGGGTATGCCGAGACCACCGCCGTCGCCCCCGACCGCGCCTTCCGCGACATGGGGTTCGACTCGCTCACGGCAGTGGAACTGCGCAACGCCCTCCTCGGTGACACCGGTCTGCGACTGCCCGCGACGCTGGTGTTCGACTATCCGACTCCGGCCGTGCTCGCCCGGTATCTCGACGGCGCGCTGGCGGGGGAGGGCGGCTCCGTCACGACCATGCTCGCCGAAGTGGAGAGCAGCATCGCCCGCATCATGAAGACGGATCCGGACCAGGACGTACGGACCTTGCTGGGCACCCGGCTCAGGGCTTTCCTCAGCGAGATGGAGGACACCGGCGATGGTGGCGACGCGGGCGGCCCGGCCCTCGGCGCCCGGTTGGACGACGCCAGTGACGAGGAACTGTTCGACCTCATCAGCCGCGAGCTGGAGCAGTAGTGGCGCGAGCGGACGCAGGGGAAGCCGTGAGCGGCAGGTTTCCCGGCAGTCGCGGCCGACGGGCCTGGTGATACGAGTCAGAGGCCGCACCAAAGAGGTGCGGCCGCTGAGAAAGCACATGTGGTCGGATGCCACGGCGGACTTGCTCCCGCCGGGAGTGTGTCGTGCGCGTTCTTCGCGCGGTGGGGCGTCGCCACACCGTAGGGAGTCGTGATCGAGAAACGGTCGAGGTCTGGCGGTGGGCGGATGGAGTCGATGGAGCCTGGAGGAGTCCATGATCCGCAGCTGCATCAGTGGGCGTGCGAGGTCCGCATGTCCGCGTCACAAGGCGGAGAGGCCGACGGACGTGCGGGCAACGGGCCCGGAAGGAGAGGTGCCATGGCGGAGATCGGTGCGCTGGAACGGCCGGACGGCCCGGACACGGGGGCCGGCCGGGTGGTGGTCCTCGGAGCGACCGGATTCGTGGGCCGCCAGGTGGGGGCCGCGCTGGAGCGGGCCGGGCACGAGGTTCTCGCCGTGGCCCGTCATCCGCGAAAGATGCCCGCCTTCTGGCGCTTCCGCCCCATGGACCTGGTCGCCGACGGGCCGCGCGCCCTGACCGAACTGATCGACGAGGAACGGCCGGTGGCCGTCGTCAACGCCGCCGGCGAGGTCTGGTCCCCCACCGCCGACGGAATGCGCCGCAACAACCGGCTGCTGGTGGACAGGCTGCTCTCGGCGCTCGCCGTCGCCGAGCCCCGGCCACGGTTGGTGCAGCTGGGATCCGTGCACGAGTACGCGCCGCAGCCCCACGGGGTGTGGCTCACCGAGTCCTCGCCGGAGGAACCGACCACGGACTACGGCCGCACGAAGCTGCAGGGTAGCCACGCGGTACTGCGGGCCGTCGAGAAGGGCACCGTGGACGCGGTGGTACTGCGGTTGTCGAACGTGATCGGCGCGGGTACCCCGCGCAGCAGCCTCCTCGGCCAGGTGGCCGCGCAGCTGCTCGACGACGCCGCGGACGGGCGGCCCGCGCAGGTGCGGGTGTCACCGCTGCGCAGCATCCGCGACTTCGTGGACGCCCAGGATGTCTCGCGGGCCGTCGTGGCCGCGCTGCGCGTCCCCGGCGCCGGCGGGCACGTGCTGAACATCGCGAGCGGGGCCTCGCAGCACGTCCGGGAAATGGTGGACCTGCTCATCACGCTCAGCGGGCGGCCGGCCCGGCTGGTGGAGCGTCTCGTCGTGGGGCCGCGCCCGCTGACGGACACCGACTGGATGGCCGTGGACGTGTCAGCCGCACGCACGGTGCTCGGCTGGGAGCCGCGGCGCACGCCCCGCGACATGGTGGAGGACCTGTGGCGGGCAGCCGCGGAGCACCACGGCGGATCCGCCGTCGGGCAACGGCGGCCCTGAGGAGAACCGGCTGTCCCGGCGGGCGGACATCAGCCCGGCAAAAGCTCCAGGTCTGCCGTGCTGACTTGGTCGGTCAGCACCTGCTGGCGCAGGTGCTGGAGACCGGGTGAGGGATCGAGGCCCAGTCCGTTCCGGAGCATCACGCGCAGCCGCTGGTAGACGTCCAGTGCCTCGCTGCGCCTGCCACACCGCTGCAGGGCGATGATGAGGGTGCCCTGGAACCACTCGTGCAGCGGGTGGGCGCAGGCGAGTTCCTTGAGCTCACCGAGGAGTTCACGGTGCCGGCCGAGGCGTAGGCCGACCGCGACGCGCAACTCCTCGGCCTGAAGGTGGAGTTCTTCGAGGCGCAGGACGTGTCCGTGCAGCGCCGGGCCCTGTGGGACGTCCGCGAAGGGCGGTCCGTCGCACAGCAGCAGAGCTCGCTCGACCAGCGCGGCGGCGCCCGGCGGGTCGCCGTCGGCGAGTGCCGCCCGGGCCCGGCCGGTGAGGAGCGCGAACTCCTCCGCGTCGCACTCCCCGGGCCCGACCCGCAGCAGGTAGCCGTGGGTGACCAGCGGCCCCTCCTCGCCCGAGCCGGGTCCGTCGCCGCCGTGCACCCGCCTTACACAGCTGATAGGCGTAGGTCTACACGGTCGCGGTCGCGCTGCGGGCGGCCCGGTCAGAGTTCGGCCGTGAGGGCGGCGAGCGGTACGACGGTGTTGCGGCGAGCGAGCAGCAGGGCCAGCACCTGGCGCACCTTCGGCGCCGACGGGGTGACGTCGTGGCCGTCGGCCGATGCCCGCACAGAGCCGAGGGTGCGCCAGGTCAGCACGGGGCGGTCCCGGTCCGCGGATCGGGACGGGCGGCCCCTCCCGGAACATGCGGGTTGTCCCGGTACCAGGCGACGGTCTCGGCGAGGCCCTCGGCGAAGTCCTTCTGCGGTTTGTATCCGAGTTCGACGTGGGCCTTGCGCCAGTCCACGGAGTAGCGGCGGTCGTGGCCCTTACGGTCGGTGACGTACTCCACCCTGTCCCAGCCGACGTCGCAGGCCTCGAGGAGGAGTTCGGTGAGGCTGCGGTTGTCGAGTTCGGTGCCGCCGCCGATGTTGTAGATCTCGCCGGCCCTGCCGCCTGTGCGGACCAGTTCGACTGCGCGGACGTGGTCGTCGATGTGAAGCCAGTCGCGCACGTTCAGACCGTCGCCGTAGAGGGGAACCCGGCCACCGGCGAGGAGCCGGGTGACGAACAGCGGGATGATCTTCTCCGGGAACTGGCGGTGCCCGTAGTTGTTGGAGCAGCGGGTGACACGCACGTCCAGGCCGTGCGAGCGGTGGTAGGAGAGCGCGACCAGGTCGCTGGATGCCTTGGACGCGGCGTACGGGGAGTTGGGGTGCAGGGGCTGTTCCTCGGAGCAGGAGCCCTCGGGGATGGAGCCGTAGACCTCGTCGGTGGAGATGTGCACGAACCGGTCGGTGCCGTGGCGCAGGGCCGCGTCCAGCAGGGTCTGGGTGCCGAGCACGTTGGTGCGCACGAACTCGGTGGCGCTGGCCAGGGACCGGTCCACGTGGGACTCGGCGGCGAAGTGCACCACCTGATCGTGCTCGGCCGTCAGGCTGTCGACGAGACGGCTGTCGCAGATGTCGCCGACGACGAGCCGGTAGCGGTCGCTGTCCGCGACGGGGTCGAGGTTGGCGACACTGGCGGCGTAGGTGAAGGAGTCGAGGACGGTGACGGTGACGTCGTCGGGGCCGAGGGGTCCGAGCAGGGTCCGGACGTAGTGGGAACCGATGAAGCCGGCACCGCCGGTTACCAGGATGCGCGTCTGACTCATCTGGGTGCGGCGCGTCTCAGGGCGTGCCGAGCGGGCGCCGTCCTCCTTCCTCAGGGTGGGCGAATGGGGGTCGGGCAGGCACCGGGGGATTCAGCCGGCTGCGGTGAGGCGTTCCAGCTCCGGGACGAGGTCGTGCGGAGTGGGCATGGTGGCCGACTCGTCGCGCAGACGGCGCGCCTCGGCGGCGTAGGAGGGGTCCTCGATGAGTCGCCGGGTGAGGTCCGCGACCCGGTCGGCGTCGGCGTCGGCGTGGTGCACGTGGAGTCCGGCCCCGCTGTCCTGCAGTGTCCGGCCGCGTAGTTCCTGGTCGGCCACAAGGGTGGACAGGGCGAGCTGCGGCACGGCGTTGACCAGGGCGGTGGAGAAGGTGCCCCAGCCCCCGTGGTGGACGACGGCGGAGCAGCTGGGCAGCAGGGTGCTGAGGGCGAGGCCGCTGAAGGCCCGGACGTTGGGGGGCAGGTCGCCGAGTTTCTCGGCCTGCTCGGGCATGAGGGCGGCGACGATGTCGGCGTCGAGCCGGGACAGGGCTCGCAGGATGTCGGCCACGGCCACGTAGTCGCCGCCGTAGGCCTCGGTGTTGGTACGGCCCAGAGTGACGCACACCCGGGGCCGCTTGGGCTGCTCGCGCAGCCAGGGCCACTGCACGGACGCGCCGTTGTAGGGCACGTACCGCATGGAGAGCCGCCGCAGGTCGGAGGGAGGGCGCAGGCTCGGGGGCAGCGTGTCGATGGTGAACTGTCCGTTGAGGAGCTCCTCGTCACAGTGCACGCCGTAAGCGCGTCCGCGTTCGTCGATCCAGTCGGCGAGCGGATCGGCGCGCTGGTCCTCGGGCATGTCCTGGGCGAGTTCGACGAACGTGGCGCGGGCCTGGCCGTAGACGTCGGCGCACCACAGCAGGCGGGCGTGGGCGGCGCCGCAGGCGCGGGCGGCGATACCACCCGCGTAGGCGATGGGGTCGCGGACGACGAGGTCGGGCCGCCACTCACGGGCGAGGGCGACGAGGTCGTCGAGGATCGGGTCGTTGTAGCGGGCGAAACCGTACGGGACGCTGATCCGGTAGCGGGAGAGCAGGCTCGCGTGGTCGACGTCGCCGTAGCCGAGACGGCTCCAGTTGGCGACGTCCTCGTCCTGCGAGTCGCGTGCGACGGCCATGTCGCCGTGCAGGTCGTGGTCGCTGCCGACCGGAGCGGCCACCAGTCCGGCGCCGGTGACGGCGTCGGTCAGGGACGGCGCATTGGCCATCAGCACCTCGTGCCCGGCGGCCGTCAGAGCCCAGGCGAGGGGCACCATCGTGAAGACGTGCGACTTCTCCGGCAGGCAGGCGAACAGGACGCGCATCGGTTGATCTCCTCCTCAGGGGCGGCCCGGGACGGCGCTCAGGCCAGGGGCCTACGGGCCTCGCCTACGGAAAGGGCGCTCATCGGGCAGGACTCGACGGCCTCCCGGACGGCGTCGAGCCGAGCGTCGTCGGGGCGCTCGACCAGCAGCAGCACCAGTCCGTCGTCGCGCTGGTCGAAGACCTCGGGGGCGATGAAAGCGCACTGACCGGCGCCGATGCACCTGTCGTGGTCGATCGCGATGTCCATGGGAGGCCTCCTGCGTGCGTGCCGGTCCGGTGGGATGCCGGGGCGAACCCATCTTGCGGTGCAGGAGCGGGGGTTCGGCCGCAGAGAGACCGCTGTCTGGGATTTCCTCCAGAGATTCGGCAGCCGTGGCACCGGCGGGCCGGCCCGGCGATCGGCCGCGGCGACCGGTACTCGGTGAATCCCTAGAATGCGCGGCCTTCCCTGGTCCGCTGCGGGGCCGCCGTGTTGGAGTGACCGGCGGACGGAAGGCGACGGCGCCGGCCGCAGTGGCACGGCGCCGTCCGGAACCGTCGTACGACATCTGCGAAAGGGGAATCCGGGTGGCGCAGCAAGACACCTCGGACGTGCTCGACCCGGCGCCTGAGGCCGGTTCCTGGACCGAGCGTGAGCCGGCCGTGGCGCCGGACGGTGGCGCCACCCTGCTGGCGTGGGCGGCGCGGATGCGCGAGGAGCGGCCGGCGTGGCGGGACGGCGCCGGCAGGGTACATGTCTTCCGGCACGCGGACGTGCAGCGGATCCTCGCCGATCCGGCGACGTTCTCCTCGGACACGGTGGGCAGGCTGTCGGGCGGCGAGAGACAGGCCCCACGCGGCACGCTGCTGCTTCTCGATCCGCCCCTGCACGGCAAGATGCGCCGTCTGGTGAGCCGGGCGTTCACCCCGGGACTGATCGCCGGTCTCGAACCGTGGATCACCGAATTGACCGGGGAACTCCTGGATGCCGCTCCCGAGGGCGCCTTCGACCTGGTGGACACGCTGGCCAACCCGTTGCCGGTGACGGTCATCGCACGCATGCTGGGGGTACCGGTCGAGGACCGGGACCGTTTCCAGGGCTGGGCGGACCAGCTGCTGTCCACCGATCCGGACGACCCGCAGAGCGTGCGCCGGATGGAGGAGACCGCGGTCACCATCTCCGCCTACCTCCAGGGCTTCATCGAGGCCCGGCGCAAGGAGCCGGACGGGAACCTGCTGAGCACCCTGGTCGGCGCCGAGGTCGACGGTGAGCGGCTTGACGACGAGGACATCGCGAGCTTCGCGACCCTGCTGCTGCTCGCCGGGCACATCACCACGTCGGTGCTCGTGGGCAACGCGCTGATCTGTCTGGACCGGGATCCGGCCCTGTTCGCGCGGGTGCGGGCGGACCGCTCGCTGGTGCCCGCGGTGATCGAGGAGACGCTGCGCCTGCGCCCGCCGTTCACCCGGATCGAGCGGGTCACCACGGCCGAGACGAACATCGCCGGTCTGGACGTCGGCAAGGACTCTCTGCTGTACCTGTGGCTGCTCTCGGCCAACCGCGACGAGCAGGTCTTCGAGCACGCGGACGAGTTTCGCCCCCACCGCGCCAACGCCCGCCAGGCCGCGTTCGGGCACGGTATCCATTACTGCATCGGGGCCCCGCTGGCCCGGCTGGAGGGCCGGATCGCGCTGGAGGCTCTGCTGGACCGGTACGCCCGCATCGGTGTGGACCCGGCGGCGCGGCTCACCTGGCACGGCACCAACGTCTTCGGGGCACGGCATCTGCCGCTGCTCGTGGAACGCACCTGAGGCGTCCGCGGCCGTCGTCCCTTCCCGTACTCAACTCCCGCTTTGCGGCTCCCGATGGAGTGACCTCATGAAGACCAGGCCTGAGCCTCCCGTGATTCCCTCGGAGCGGGGGAAGTGCCCCTTCGACCCGCCCTCCGAGTACGCCCGGCTGCGCGCCGAGCAGCCGGTCAGTCCCGTCACGTTCCAGGTGGCGCCGAAGGACACCTCGGGCTGGCTGGTGACGCGGCACGACCTGGTCCGGCAGATCCTCGCCGACGACCGGTTCAGCCACCGCAACGAACTGCTCGCGCACGTGGTCGCGCCGCCGTTCCCGATGAGCGAGTACGCGCCGCAACCCTCGCTCCCCGGGTCGTTCGCGAAGATGGACGCCCCGGAGCACACCAAGTACCGGCGACTGCTGGCGGGTCACTTCACACTGCGGCGCATCCAGCAGTACGAGCCCCACCTGGCGCGCATCGTCGACGAGACACTGGAGGAGATGGCGGTCGCGGGCTCACCCGCCGATCTGCTGACCGACTTCGCGGAGAAGGTCAGCCTGCGCTCGGTATGCTCGCTGATGGGCGTCTCTCCGGAGCTGATGGACGGCATCCAGGAGCACTTCTCGGCACTGATGACGCTCACCTACACGCTGGAGGAGTTCGTCCATCACCTGGAGTCGATGGACGGGCTCATTCGGCCGATGGTGAGGGAGCGGATGGCCGAGCAGGGCGAGGACTTCTTCGGGCGGCTGGCGGCGACCGGCGAGCTGACCGAGGACGAACTGGTCAACCTCGGGGTTCTCACCCTGGGCGGCTCGCTCGACACCACGCCGAACATGCTGTCCCTGAGCACCTTTGCGCTGCTGGAACACCCGGAGCAACTGGCGCTGCTGCGCGAGCGGCCGAAGCTGTACGAGACGGGTGCGGTGGACGAGCTGCTGCGCTATCTGACGATCTCCCAGATGGGGTCGAGCCGGTGTGCGCTGGAGGACGTCGAGATCGGCGGCACCACGATCAAGGCAGGCCAGACCGTGGTGCTGTCCCTGCCTGCCGCCAACCGTGATCCGGAAGTCTTCAGCGCCCCGGACCGGCTGGACGTCACCCGCGTCCCCCGCAAGCACCTGGCGCTGGGCTTCGGCGCCCACCAGTGCCTGGGCCAGCATCTGGCCCGGGCCAGTCTGCGCATCGGGCTGCGCAGCCTCTTCGAGCGGTTCCCGACGCTGCGGCTGGCGGCGCCGGCTCAGGAGGTGCCGCTGCGCGACCGTGCCGTGCACTACGGCGTCGACCGGCTGCCGGTGGCCTGGGACTGAGGCGGCCGGGGAAGAGATCATCGCGTCACACGCGGAGCGGAAGGCCTCACGTCGGTGCGGTGCTGCGCGGTTGCCCGCCGCGGCGCGAGTGACAGGGCCGTCCGTGGAGGCGATGCGGAGGACCCATGGAGAGATCAAGTTACTTCCCTTTTATCGGAACTAGGAGATCTGCCAGACCTGTATGGGCGAAGATGACCTTGGCCGGGCAGTGTCCGGTCGGACACTGCCCGTGACCTCCATGGATGGTGTCCGAAGTTTGGGCACATGTCCCGGTGGAGCCGGCGGCACTCCGGGAGAGAGGGACACGCTGATGACCACCGCGTGCGCGAGCGGTTCTCGGGAGGCACGGCCGCACGGATCCCGCCCGAAGCCGGTGGAGCGTGAGCGCGAGCTCACTGTCCTCGGTGAGTTCGCCCGGCGAACCGCGGCGGGCGCCCCCGCCCTGGTGATCCTCGAAGGCCCGGACGGCATCGGCAAGACAACTCTGCTGTGTGCGCTGGCAACGCAGGCCCACTCGCTGGATCTGCGCGTCGTGGAGACCCGGGCGGGGCGGGAGGGGCATCGCCTGCCCCTGAGTACCGCGCGCGCCCTGCTCGCCGACCTGTGCGAGGGCGGACCCGCCGGGTTGCATGAGGCTCCTTGGCCTGGCATGCCGAGTGGCTGGGACAGCGAGACCGGCTCGCCCGCGTCGGAGTGGTACGACCTGGACGCGGGCAACCCCTCCTTCAGCGTCCTGGCCGCACTGCACGAGTGTGTCCGGTCCGCAGCCGCTCACGGGCCGTTGCTGATCATCGTCGACGACGCCGACGACGCCGACCACGCGTCGCTGCGGTTCCTCGCGCACACCGCCCGTCGGCTGGCCGGGCTGCCGGTGCTCCTGGTGCTCGCCCGGCGCGCCGGAGCCGACGTCCCGGCACTCGACGAGGTGGCCGCGTCCCCGCTGTGCCAGGTCCTGCGGCCCCGCCCGCTCACCCGCGACGGTGTCGGTCTGCTGGCCCGGCAGCTCATCGGGGCGGAGACCGGCCCTGCGTTCCAGGATGCGTGTCTGGCCGCCACCAACGGAAACCCGCTGACGGTGACGCAGCTCCTCACGGAGCTGCGGGACGAGGAACTCCCGCTCACCGCCGACTGTTTCACGCCGATGGGTGAGCAGGACGTTCCCGCCTTCCGGCTGCGGGTGGCAAGGCTGCTGCACCGGCAGCCGGAGGCGACCGTCCAGGGGGCGCGAGCACTGGCCGTACTCGGCGACGGCGCCGTCCTGGAGACATGCGCGCGGCTGGCCCATCTGGACAACTCCGTCTTCGACCGCTCGCTGCTCGTCCTGATCTCCCTCGGGCTGATCACCGCGGCCGACAGCACGAACTGGTGCTTCGCCCACGCCCTCATACGCAACGCGGTGCTCGCCGACATGTCGGACGAGGAACGCGCCGCCGCACACGGCCGGGCCGCCCGGCTGCTGCACGACGGGGGGGAGAGCGCCGCGGACGTCGCCGAGCATCTGTGCCGGGCCCCGGCGGCAGCGGCCCAGCCGTGGGCGCGGGTCGTGCTGCGGGAGGCAGCTCAGGAGGCGATGCTCCACCGCTCGCCGGAGCGAGCGGTGGAGCTGCTGCGGGCGTGCGTGCCGGAGGGCACCGAGGGTGACTGCGACCCGAGCCTGCTGACCGAACTGGGCCTGGCGGAGACCTGGGTGGACCCGGAGGCCAGCATCCGCCACCTGACGTCGGCGCTGGAGTGGACCCCCTGCTCCGATCTGCGGCTGCGTACGCTCAGCGCGCTCGCGGGGACGCTGACCCGGCAGGGACAGGTGGCCCGCGCGCTGGGCCTGCTCGCCCAGTACCGTTCCGACGCGGCGGCGTCCTTGTCCGCCTCCAGGGCCCCTCATCTGCTGGAGGCCCAGCTGCTGAAGGCGGCCACCGCCAACCGGGCCTCCATCGCCGAGCTGCTCGGCACCGCGTCCTTCGACCTCTCGCTGCCCGGCGAAACGCCCGACGAGCGTGCCCTCCTCGCGGCCCGCGCCCTCATCTCGGTGTCCCGTGCGGACCGTGTCGCGGACGCGGTCACCGCGGCCCGCAAGGTGTCCCGCCACGGCACACCGGCCACGGACTTCCCCGGCTACCTCGCCTGCGCCGCCTCCGTACTCCTCTACGCGGATCTGCCGCATGAGGCCGAGCGCTTCTGCCGGCAACTGATCGAGGCCACCGACGCGCCGCCCGACCCGGACTGTCCCGATCTGCTCGCGCTCAGCGCGGACGCCCACGAGCGGCTCGGCTCTCTCGACGCGGCACTGCGTGCCACCGCTGGTGCCCTCGGGAACTCCACGGTCGAGCGCGGCAGCCCACAATGGGCACTGCCGCTGGCCGTACGGTTGCACGCCCTTATCGACGTCGGAGATCTGGCGGAGTCCGTCTCTTTGGAAGCGGAGATACGCGACCCGCTTCGGGACGACGCCTGGCAGTGGAACGAACTCCTCTGCGCCCGGGGCCGACTGCACCTGGTGCGCCAGGACCCGAAGCAAGCCCTGGAGGATCTCCTGGAGTGCGGACGCAGGCAGTCGGCGTGGCAGCGTACCAACCCGGCCGTCTCGTCGTGGTGGTACTGGGCCGGGCGCGCTCATCTGGCTCTGGGCGACAGTCGCGCGGCCCTCGCACTGGCCGAGGAAGCCGTCGCCACGGCCCGGTCCGCGGACCTGCCGTGCGCCCTCGGGGCGGGGCTCGGTCTGTGGGCAGCGGCGGTGGGCGAGGACGAACGGCCGCCCCTGCTGGAGGAAGCGGAGCAGGTGCTCATGGGCACCCGGGCGGCACTGCTGCGGGCGCGGGTACGGGTCGCCCGAGGGGTGACACTCCACCGGCTCGGATACCGGAAGGCCGCCCGCGAAGTAGCGCGTCAGGGCTGGGAGGAGTCGTACGCCATCGGCGCCCGGGCCCTGCACGCCGACGCCCACCGTGCTCTGCTTGCCACCGGCGCTCGGCCGCGCCAGCCGGTCTCCCGGGGGCTGGACGCGCTGACACAGAGCGAGTCGCAGGTGGCCCGCCTTGCGGCGGACGGCAGGTCCAACGCGTGGATCGCGGAGAAACTGTTCGTGACGCAGCGGACGGTCGAGGCTCATCTCACCTCGGCGTACCGCAAGCTGGGTCTGTCGGGGAGGCGGGAGCTGCGCACCGCTCTGGAGATGTCGGAAATGAGCGGGGACGCCGTCCACGAGAGATAGCGCCATTCAAGCCAGAGGTATCTGACGGTCATCCCGTTGTCCGCGCCTCGGCCGGTATCCGTTCCAGCCGCTGTCGCATTTTCTTCAGACGGCGGGCTGTCCGTTGAATTGATGTCGGCCCACGGGATCGCCGCGCCACCTTCGCCCGGAATGCTTCAGCCCCTCCATCTCATTGGGGCGGGTCCGCGCGCGATACACTTGCGCTCCCCTGGGCATTCTCTTGCCGCATGTGAGAGGGAAGACCCTCCGGGACTCGAAAACAAATCTACCACCTTCCCGGCCGAGCGCGCTCACCGATCGATCTTCGGACTTTCGCCCCCCAAATTGGCGCACAACGGTATTTTCGAATCGCTATTGACCGGCTGTTCGTTTTCCCTTGCTGACACCCCCCTCGCCATGGTCTGCTAATGGTCCAGTTTTCAAGGACTAGTGGGTCATCCGGGATAATTCCGGACTTATTCTGCATGGGTGATTCCGAGGAGCAGCACGGTGCTTTGGGAACGCGAGTCGGAGCTGGCGCAGGCCACCGACGCTCTGCGCCAGGCCAGGAGCGGGCGGGGTTCACTACTGGTCGTCCGCGGTCCTCTGGGGGTGGGCAGATCGTCGTTTCTGGAGGCCTTGGCGGCGCTCGTGGGTGAGCAGGGGGCACTGCTGCTCAGGGCCCAGGCATCGGAGGCCGAGGAAGGCTTCGGGCTCGGGGTGGTCCGGCAACTGGTGAACTCGGCGCTCGGACCGGCCGACGACAGCGACCACTGGCTGCGGGACGCGGCAGCCTCGCTGCCCGAGGGCGCGCCGCCCTCGATCCCGTCCGGCCTGTCGGCGGACTCCGACAGTATGCTCTCGGCGGTCTCCCCGCGGTCCGCACCGTGCCGGTCGCAGATGCCCCTGTGGCTGGCTGCGTTACTGGACTCCATGTCCAGGGACCGGCCGGTGGTGCTCATGGTGGACGACCTCCAGTGGGCGGACACAGAGTCACTCCAGGCACTGGCCGTGTCCCTGGCACGGCGCCGGCAGCAGCGGATCCTCTTCGTCTTCTCCGTGCTGCCGGGCGACGTGCGTGGCACTCGGCAGCACGTCCGACAACTGCTCACGCCTGCCTCGGGCTCTCCCGGTTCCGTGGACGAGGCCGCCGACCGAACGGTGGTGCTGTCAGTGCTCCGCCGCGACAGCGTGCGCCGGCTGGTGGAGCAGAGCATCGGGGACGCGGCCGACGCGGCGTTCGTGGAGACGGTGGCCACGCGTTCCGGCGGCAGTCCCCTGTTGCTGCGGGCGTTGCTGGACGAGGCGCAGTACCTGGGGCTGCGTCCGACCTCGGCGCACGCCGCCATCGTCGCCGCCCTGCGCCCAGAACGCGTACGAAAGCGCCTGGCCGCGTTTCTGCGGTCGCAGCCGGACCGCGTACGGCGGGCGGCGTACGCGCTGACCGTGCTCGGCGCAGTCACGGACTCGCAGTTCGTGGCATGCCTCGCCGGACTCGACGAGGCGCAGGTGGCGGAAGCGATCGACGTGTTGCGGCTCGCCGGTCTCGTGGATCCGCACTCCTGCCGACTCGCCTCGGGAACCGTGCTGCGGGACCTGCTCGAAGAGCACATGCCGCCCCAGAAACGCACCGCGATGCGCAAGGTGGCTGCCGAACTGCTGCACCGCACCGGCCATCCGGCCGAACTCGCCGCGGAGCAGTTCATGGCGGCGAGCGCCCTGCGGGGCCAGCGGGCGGTGCGGATTCTGCGAACCGCCGCGGACAGCGCCCTGCGCCGCGGCTCGCCGCGGGACTCGGCCCGTTATCTGCGACGTGCTCTGCTGGACGGCTCGCTCTCCGGGCACGACCGGGCCCGGCTGCTCGTCGACCTGGCGACAGCCGAACGCGCTTTCGCCACGGCCGCCTCGGTGCGGCACGTCGTGGAGGCCGTACCCCTGCTCGAATCGGTTGTGGAACGTGCTGACGCGGTGGCACGGCTGGGGCCGCTGCAGATGGACCCGCCGACCTTCCGTATCGACGACGTCCGGGCCGAAGTCGCCGACGGACTGCGCCGCTGCCACAGCAACGACTGGGTGGAGCGGGAACTGATGCTGCGCCTGGAGGCACACGAGCACATCCTCTCGGCGCAGGACCCCGCGCACATCAAGCGGGCGCTGCGCAGGTTCCGCGATCTCGGACCGTCTCCCCGGCTGGGCACCAGAGGAGAAAGGGAGCTGGTCACCTCCCTGATGTACATAGCCTTCCTCGCCAACGCCGCCCCCGCCGACCGGCTGGCGGGCCTTGCCGCCCGGCTCCTGGAACAGGAACCGCCCGCACCCGAGCACGTCCACTCCACCATCCCGCTGGCCGTGACCGTTCTCGCCGCGGCCGGGCGGACGGAGGGCACGGCCGGCTGGCTGCACAAGGCACACCGGCTGGCTCAGCGCCGGGGCGGTGACGTCGAGCAGGCCGTCATCCGGTGCGAACAGGCGGTGGTGGCGCTGGCCGACGGGCATCCGGCCGATGCCGGGGACAAGGTGCTGCAGGCCGACGCCCTCGCGGGGCCCGGGACCAGTGGTCTGCCCACCATGTGCGTGGGGGCTCTCGCGAGGGTCGCGCTCGCCGCCGACGAGCCGGAGCTGGCAAAGCAGCTCCTGACACATCACCGGCTGCACGCCGGGAACCAGTACCTGGCGGCGCTGCTGCACATGGCCCGCGGCTCCCTGGCCGCCCGTCGCAACGAGCCTCGCGGCGCGCTCTACCACTACCGGATGGCGGGCCTGCACACGGAGCGGATCGGCTGGGGCAACCCGATCGTCCTGCCGTGGCCGTCCCGTACCGCCCTCATGCACCACCGGCTGGGCGAACATGACGAAGCCCTGGCCGTGGCCCGGACGGACGTGGACAGATCCCGCGTCTGGGGGGCGCCCGCCGGCGTCGGCCGCTCTCTCATCGTCCTGGGCAGGATCACCGCCGGCCAGGAGAGCACCGAGTGCCTCGAAGAGGCCGTCGCGGTCCTGGAGAAGGGCAGCAACGGCTACGAGCTGTGTCGTGCGCTGTACGCGCTGGGAACCCATCAGGAAACGGGTCGCACCAGGCGGACCGCCGCCCTGAAACGGGCACAGGAGCTGGCCACCGAATACGGAGTCCACAGTCTGGCGAAGAGCATTCGCGAGCAGTTGACGGGCGGCCCGAAGGTCACCGAACAGGCGGGGTATCGGCTCACGCCGTCCGAACGGAAGGTTGCGGAGCTGGCCGCGGCTGGTCTCAGCAACTCCGAGATCTCCATCCGCCTGGGCACGTCGTCACGCATGGTGGAGAAACATCTGACCCGATCCTATCGGAAACTTGATATTTCCGGACGTTCCGACCTCATTAGGGCACTTGAGGTCCTCAGAAACGACCAGCCGTTGTGAATCCCATCAAAACAGGCGGCAGCGATAAACGCCAAACGCGGCCGCATGTCTACCCACCCACCGCACCACCGAACCACCGAACCACAATATTTTACAGTCATGCAAAAGTTTGCTTGACCCTCCCCAGGTGCATTCTTAGGCTCGACCACAGTTGATCAAGTGCGATCACGATCGATCTAGGTAGGCCAGATCTCGATCCAGCACTGACCATCTCCGCTCGGATCTTTCAGGGCGAATCCCCCACATCGGAATGCAGAAAGACGGTGGGTCGCATTGACCATGCGAATAGAAGGCACCTCGCACAACAGAGACAGAACGGCGGAACCGCAACCTGTCCTAGCCTCCAACCGACCTCCACAGGATGTGCGGCCACGTGGAGAGGACGGCCGCCGCGTATACACGGCACACATCGATACCGCTATGCACATCGTGGCAGCGGAGCCCGCTTTTTCCCGCCAGTTCGGCCGTAGCTCGGCCGACACCTGTGGACGGAATCTCTACGAACTGCTGCACCCCAGCTCTCCCTCGTTGCTCAACCGGCACTTCAACCGCCTCTCGGAAGGACGCTCCAACCGCTTCGCCGAGCGCATGGTCGGCATGGGGGGGTCGGGCCGGGCCTTCTCCGGCGAGCTGACCGGCATCGCCGTGCAGAACACCACGGGGCACCTCGCGGGGATCGTCGTGCAGGTGCGGCCCGACGATGGCACAACAGGCACCGAGCCCGAGGCCGTCGCCGGCTCCCGGGAGGCACTGCTCAGCAAGCTGGACGCGCGGGTCCTTGAAGGGGTCGCCAGCGGCGCCTCCACGGTGCAGCTCGCCGCCCGGCTCTACCTCAGCCGGCAAGGTGTCGAGTACCACGTCGGCCTCATGCTGCGGAAGCTCAAGGCGCCGAACCGGGCCGCGCTCGTGGCGCGCGCCCACTCCATGGGCATGCTGACGGTAGGCCAGTGGCCGCCGCGGGTGCTGCCGGAATTCATCAAGTAGATCATCATGAAGGTTCGAGAGATGGCTGTGCCGGACGCGTACCACATCACGCCGCATCAGCTCCTGGACGAACGCGGCAGTTTCTACGAGTCGTTCCGGCACGACCGGCTGGCCGAGGAGATCGGCCGCCCCGTGCCGGTGACGCAGGTGAACTACTCGGTGTCACGCCGCCGCACCCTGCGCGGGCTGCACGGTACGCTCCTGCCGCCGGGCCAGGCGAAAGTGGTGTGCGTGGTGCGCGGCGCCGTCCTCGACATCGTCGTGGACCTGCGGGTCGGATCCCCGACCTGGGGCGTGCACGAGGCGAACTGGATGTCCGCGGAGTCGGGCGAAGCGCTGTTCGTCGCCGAGGGCCTGGTGCACGGCTTCCTCGCCCTCACCGACGACACCTGCGTGTCGTACCTGTGCTCCACCGAGTTCATGCCCGGCACCCAGGTGGACATCGACCCCTTCGACCCCGAACTCGCCCTGCCCTGGGGCCTGACGGAGACGCCCCTGATGTCGGAGAAGGACTCATCGGCGCTGCCCGTCGCCCAGGCCAGGGACACCGGACTCCTGGCCGACTACGAGGACTGTCTGACGCACTACGCGGCGCTCCGCGAGGCCGCCCGCTGACCAGCGCCGCGCCGGGAACCCCGCAGCCGCGGGCGGCGCCCGCCCGACCTCCAGGAGAGCCGATGCCGTCCAGCACGCCCGATTCCGCCCATCACTACGCCATGCTGCTGTTCGCGGACTTCGGCCACATCGCTCCCACCCTGGGAGTGACCCGCGAACTCCTCGCCCGGGGCCACCGCGTCACCTACGTCGTCGACGAGACCTTCGCCGCGGCGGTCGAGGAGAGCGGCGCCCGCGCCGTCACCTACGCCTCCGCGCGCGGCGACTTCTACCGCGCCGCCGCCCCGAACCCCGACCGGCTCGCCCGCGACGGCTACAACCTCCTCGTCGATACCATCCGCACCGTGTTCCCCGTAGCCCGGGACGCGCTGGCCGCCGATCCACCGGACGTCGTGCTCTACGACTTCGAGACGGTCGCCGCCGGCCGGGTCGCCGCCCGCGTCCTCGACGCCGTACCGGTGCAGGTCTGCCCGAGCCACGCGGCCAACGAGACGTTCTCGCTGCGCGCCCAGATGTGGGACCCCGGGCATCCACTGATGACCCAAGGCGCCGAGGCGATCATCGACTTCATGGGCGAGCACGGCATCGGCCTGGACGAGATGGGCCGCTACGGCGCCGAGTGGGACGAGCGCAACCTGGTGTTCCTGCCGCGCGCCTTCCAGATCGAGGGGGACAGCTTCGACGAGCGGTTCGCCTTCGTCGGCCCCAGCTTCACCGAACCCGCCCCGGACCTGTGGTCCCCGCCTGCCGACGGACGCCGCACCGCCCTCGTCTCGCTGGGCACGGAGTCCGGGGACCGCGGCGGCTTCTTCCGGCTGTGCGCGGAGGCGTTCGACCCCGCCGACTGGCACGTGGTGATGACACTCGGTCGCGGCAGCGACCCCTCGCTCCTCGGACCGCTGCCCGCCCACGTCGAGGCACACCCCTGGCTGCCACATCCCGCCGTGCTGCCGCACGCCGACGTGTTCGTCTGCCACGCCGGGATGGGCAGCCTCATGGAGGCACTGTTCTACGGCACTCCCGTGGTGGCCGTGCCTCGCGCCCACGAACTCGCTCTCAGTGCCGGGCGGTTGGAGCAGTGCGGAGTGGGCCGCAGCCTGCCCAGCGCCGGGCTGACCGCCCAGGTCCTCGGGGAGGCGGTGGCCACGCTGCTCACCGACCCCGAGGGACCGGCCGCCCGCGCCCGGATGCGGCAGGCCGTGCGCACGGCGGGCGGTGCCGTCCGAGCCGCTGATCTGCTGGAGGCCTGGGCCGCGGCCCGCCCGGTGCTGCCCGCGGCCGGTTGAACGTCCCGCGGTTGCCGACGGGGCCGGAGCTGCACGGGACGCTGATGGTGCGTCCCGCACGGCCCCGGGCCCCGTCCGGCGCTCGGCTGCTCAGTGGGGCAGCGTCACGTACTCGATCACCGTGTTGATGCTGTGGTCGATCATCTCGTCGGTGAGACCCGGGTACACCCCGATCCAGAACGTCCGCTCGGTCGTGATGTCGCTGTTGGTGAGCGGCCCGCTCACGCGGAACTCACGTCCCTCGTAGGCGGGGTGGCGGGTGAGGTTGCCGGCGAAGAAGCGCCGGGTGGCGACCTTGCTGGTCTCCAGGTGGTCGATGAGCGCGCCCGGCGCGAACGACGCGTCCGGCCGGACCGTGATGGCGAAGCCGAACCAGCTCGGATCGCTGCCCGGCGTCGCCTCCGGAAGCAGCAGGTGTGGCAACCCGTCCAGGCCCTCCCGCAGCCGGGCCCAGTTGTGCCGGCGAGCTCTGCCGAACTCGTCGATCCGGCTCAGCTGCTGAAGCCCGAGCGCCGCGGAGACGTCCGTCGACTTCAGGTTGTAGCCCACGTGGGAGAAGATGTACTTGTGGTCGTAGCCTTCCGGCAGCGACCCCATCTGGTGTTCGAAGCGCTTGAAGCAGCGGTTGTCCTCGCCCGGCTCGCACCAGCAGTCGCGACCCCAGTCGCGCATCGACTCCACGATCCGGGCCAGAATCAGGTTGTCCGTCACCACGCAGCCGCCCTCGCCCATCGTGATGTGGTGGGCGGGGTAGAAGCTCTCCGTCGCGAGATCTCCGAAGGTCCCGGTCAGCTGCCCCTGGTAGGTGCTGCCCAGGGCGTCGCAGTTGTCCTCGATGAGGAACAGGCCGCGGTCCTCGGCCAGCTGGGCGATCTCCCGCACCTGGAAGGGGTTGCCCAGCGCGTGCGCCATCATGATCGCCCGGGTGCGCGGGCCGATCGCCTGCTCCACCTGCTCCAGCGAGGCGTTGTAGGTGTGCAGCTCGACGTCTACGAAGACGGGTATCAGACCGTTCTGCAGGATCGGGTTGACCGTCGTGGGGAATCCGGCGGCGACCGTCACCACCTCGTCGCCCGGCTTCAGCCGGTCATCACCCAGTTGCGGCGAGGTCAGACTGCTCAGCGCCAGCAGATTCGCCGACGAGCCGGAGTTGGTCAGATGGGCCTTGCGCAGACCGAAGTACTTCGCCAGGGACCGCTCCAGCCTGCGCGAGCTGACGCCCGCGGCTATCCGCATGTCGAGCGCCGCTTCCACGAGCGCCACCCGGTCGTCCTCGGTGAGTACCGCACCCGAGGCCAGCACCGGGGTGACACCCGGCACGAACCCAGACGAGACGGTGGAGCGGTGGTACTCCCGAACCAGGTCGAGGATCTCGGTCTTGTCGTTCCCCATCGGCTGATGGCCTCCTGTGTGTGCCGGTGGGGACGAGACGGACGGCCGGCTTGCAGTCGAAGCGGGTCCCCACGCCCGTATCGATCGATAGCGGGAACTCCAGACCAGCATGCGCGCCCGGCCGCTGGCCAGGAAGGCCGGGCAACTCTAGGGATCCACCAAAAGCCTTGGGGTCCTGGACACCCTCGCCGAGGCATCCCGCCCACGGTCTAGGGATTTCATCGCCCTCGGTCCTGCACGCTGAAGAGCGCCCGGCCGCGGGCCCTGCGGCGGGCGGACATCTGGAGACCCCTCATGAGACATGGCTCACCGCCTGGCACCCCCGAGCGCACCGTCGTCCTGCGCGGCGGAGGCCCGTCCGGAGAGCGGGTCCGGCTGGGCGTCCACGACCTGGTGAACGGCACCTTCTCCACGCTGCGTACCTTCTACTACCGGCAGACGCTGGACGCCGACGCCCTCCAGGACTCCCTGCGACGCACCCTCGCCCACTACCCGCTGCTCACCGGCCGCCTCGAACGGGACGCGGACGGCGGCCTCAGCGTCGTGTGCGGCGACGCCGGAGCGGTCTTCGAGGTGTCCCGCTCCGACCACGCCATGCCGGACCACGGGCCCGACCGACCCGCCGGACAGGATCTGCGCCGGTACGTCCGCTCCGTCAACCCCTTCCGCGTCGTCGGCCACGACACCCCGCTGCTCACCGTCAAGGTCACCCACATGCGCGGCGGAGGTTCCGTTCTCGGCGTCGCCATCAACCACAGCGTCGTCGACGGCGGCGCATACCTCGGCTTCCTGCTCCACTGGTCCCGCGTCCACGCGGGTCAGGACCGACCCGCACCGCTGTACGACCGCCGCCTCATCGACGGCCTCGCCGACGAAGCGCGTCCCGCGCCGGACGACCCCCAGTACGCCGTGGTCACCGGCCGGCAGAAGTTCGGCTTCTTCTGGAAGGTCAACGCCCGCGCCCGTCACGTACGCACACTCACCGTCAGGTTCACGGCCCGGGAGGTACTGGCCTTGCGGGAGGCGGCACGGGCCGGGCAGGACCGCTACCGGGCGCCCGCCTCCAGCGGTGACGCTCTCGGGGCCCACCTGTGGCGGGTCCTCGGCACGCTGCGCGACCGGGCTCCGGACGCCGAGGAACGCCTGGGGATCGTGGTCGGCCTGCGGGAAAGGCTCAAAGAGCGCCTGCCGGACGACTACGGAGGCAACGCCGTGTCCAACACCACGGCCGTGCTCCCGTCCCGCGAGCTGCGCGAGGAACCCCTCGCCCACGCCGTCCAGGAGGTGCGGGCCGCCGTGGACCGCGTCACCCTGGCCCGGGTGCGCCAGGAGACGGCGTTCCTGGACGCCCAGCGCCGGGCCGGACGCTCCAACCGAGTGGTCAGCCGGATGGCGCTGGACGCCTTCGAGGGCACGGTCGCCCTGAACAACGTCAGCCGGCTTCCGGTCTACGCCGTCGAATTCGGCGCCGGACGACCGTTCTGGTCCGAGTATCCGGCGAGCCTCATTCCATGGACCGTCCTCGTCACACCCACCCCGGACGACGATTACAGCCGCGATGTCCACCTCAGCGTCCCCCGCGACGCCGCGGACGCTCTGCGCGGCCCTGAGTGGTCCGCGCGTCTGCGTGACCCCGCCGGCCGCCTCGGCCGTCCCTGATCACGGGTCCCGTTCCTCCACCATCTCCCACGGGGAACGGGGCCCGTTTCCCTGCCCGGCGTCGGCTGCTATGCCTCCGCGGCCTTGCGCAGCGCCTCCACGCGGTCCGTGCGCTCCCACGTGAAGTCGGGCAGCTCGCGGCCGAAGTGGCCGTACGCGGCGGTCTGGGCGTAGATCGGGCGCAGCAGGTCGAGGTCGCGGATGATGGCGGCCGGGCGGAGGTCGAAGACCTCGTCGATGGCCTTCTCGATCCGGTCGGTGTCGACCTCGGCGGTGCCGAAGGTCTCCACGAAGAGGCCGACCGGCTCGGCCTTGCCGATCGCGTAGGCGACCTGGACCTCGCAGCGCGCCGCCAGACCCGCCGCGACCACGTTCTTCGCCACCCAGCGCATCGCGTAGGCGGCCGAGCGGTCGACCTTGGACGGGTCCTTGCCCGAGAAGGCGCCGCCGCCGTGGCGGGCGAAGCCGCCGTAGGTGTCGATGATGATCTTGCGGCCGGTGAGGCCGGCGTCGCCCATCGGGCCGCCGATCTCGAAGCGGCCGGTCGGGTTGACCAGCAGACGGTAGTTCTCGGTGTCGATCTTGATGCCGTCGTCCAGGAGCGCCTTCAGCTCCGGCTCCACCACGAACTCGCGGATGTCCGGGGTCAGCAGGGAGTCCAGGTCGATGTCGCCGGCGTGCTGCGAGGAGACGACGACCGTGTCCAGGCGGACGGCCTTGTCGCCGTCGTACTCGATGGTGACCTGGGTCTTGCCGTCGGGGCGCAGGTAGGGGATGGTCCCGTTCTTGCGGACGTCCGACAGGCGCTTCGACAGGCGGTGCGCCAGGAAGATCGGCAGCGGCATCAGGGTCGGCGTCTCGTCGGAGGCGTAGCCGAACATCAGGCCCTGGTCGCCCGCGCCCTGCTTGTCGAGCTCGTCCCCTTCTCCCCGGCGGGAAGCGTCCTCGCCCCGGCACTCGTACGCCATGTCGACCCCCTGCGCGATGTCCGGGGACTGCGCGCCGATGGATACCGACACGCCGCAGGAGGCACCGTCGAAGCCCTTCTCGGAGGAGTCGTAGCCGATCTCGAGGATCTTGTCCCGCACCAGCTGCGGAATCGGCGCGTAGGCCTTGGTGGTGACCTCACCGGCCACGTGCACCAGACCAGTCGTGATCAAAGTCTCGACCGCGACCCGGGACGTCGGGTCGTCGCGCAGCAGGGCGTCGAGAATGGTGTCGCTGATCTGGTCAGCGATCTTGTCGGGGTGCCCCTCGGTCACAGACTCCGAGGTGAACAGGCGACGAGACATGATCCTCCAGTGGTCCGCGGTGCCTGGTCGGGCCACCGCACGAATGAACGGGGCGGGATCCCGCCCCCGCGCCTGCTGATGCGGCCCATCAGGCGAGATGGTCCCTGATCCAGCAGGCCAGTACGCCCGAGGCTGCCGCTGCAGCCTCGGGCCAGGCCGCTTCGGCGGTCTCGTCGGCCCGGTCGCTCACGTACTTCACGATCCGTACCGGCACGCCGAACCGCTCGGCCACGGAGGCGATCGCATAGCCCTCCATGTCGACCAGGTCGGCCCGCTCGGCCAGCAGATCGCGGACGCGGCCGTCCGCGACGAAGGCGTCACCGGTGGCCAGGGTGGGCCCGGTCTCGGGGCGCAGGGTCAGCGGACGGCCGTAGGAGACCCCGCTGAGCCGGCGCAGCACCTCGTCCGGCAGGTCGTGCTGGATGACCCGGGACACTTCCAGCAGCCCGCTCAGCGATGCCTTGAGGGCTCCGGCCGTACCGAGATTCACGATCTCCCGGGGCCGTGCCGACGACAACGCCAGCGTCAGTTCCATGGCGGCCCGCACCTTCCCCATCCCCGTGATCAGTACCGGGAACGTGTCGTCGAAACGTGCCGCCTCCGCCTCCGCGGCCGTCACGATCAGCGGTCGGTCGGGGCGTATCTCGCCTCGGAGCCGGGGGGTGAAGGAGGGCGTGGCCTCAGGAGAGAACAGCATGGAATCCTGTCCGGGAAGTGTGGGTTCGGCGCAGTGCGGTGGTCAGGCGTTCTGGACGGCCAGCAGAGTGGCCGCCAGTGCCGTCACCGCGAGCGCGGTGGGGGCGATCATGCCCTTGCGGTCGTGTGCCCGGACGTGGAAGGCCACGGCGCCGCAGAAGTACAGGAACACCCCCGCGCCGGCGGCCACCGCCAGAGGCGGCAGGGCCAGCCCGATGAGCAGGCCCGATGCTCCGGCGATCTCCAGCAGCGCCAGCCGCGGCAGCCAGGACTCGGCTACGCCGACCCCGCGCATCGAGGTGACGACCGACTTCCGCCGCTTCAGCCTGCCCGCCGCCGAGCCCGGGAGAACGAGTGACAGGACAACGGTCTGAACGACGTAGTTGATGGTCACGGCTCTCCAGGTGACACCGGCGGCGGCCCATGATCGGCGGTCACCCTCATGCTCGCCTGGATCGCACCAGGAGATCCCTAGAGCCGCCATGTCCGTACAGAGGAGTGTCAAACGTTCAGGTCTGGCCCGCAGTCGGTGGTGAGGCCGGGTAGCCGTCAGGGCAGGAGGATGCGGTGGCGGAGGAGGTCGAATCCAGCGCGTCCGTGCATCTTTCTCTTGATCCTTTTGGTGCGGGTGTCGACGCCTTCCGAGCGGCAAGTCGATGGCCCGCGAGCCCGGCACGCCCGTTCGCCGGAGATCGCCGGGCGCGAGTCCGCCCGTGCGAGCGCCGACTCACCGGCGCTCTACTCGGGTCGTGAGGTCTCCTCCCGTGCCCGAGCCTGGTGCCGGCGGGCTTTGAGCCGGTTCCCGCAGGTCTTCATCGAGCACCACCGTGCGGTGTTGGCGCGACTGCGGTCCAAAAGGAAGAGGTGGCAGTCAGGGTTCTCGCACGGCCGCAGACGGCCGGGCATGCGCTCTTTGACGTCCGCCCACGCGAGCACGAGTTCGATGGCGAGCCTGCGCTCCGGCGGCACCTCCACGTGCCACTCGATGCCCGACGTGCTGGCCTGCGGGACTTTGCGAACGCCCGCGAGGACTCGGCGCAGACGGGACTCCGCCGACGCGCCCGCCTCCACCGCCTGGAGCGCATCCCGGGCGGTGCGCAGCCACCCGCGCTCCTCGTCGCCGCCGAGACCCCCGTGCTCCCGCGCCCACCTGTCCACCTCGTGGTCGTCACGCCACAGGTCCTGGCGTCGGCCATCCGCAACAGGGGTGCTGTTCAGCGCCTGCATCAGGGCTTGGTCGTCCAGCACGAACCTCACCTTCCATCTAACTCCATCAAGTGGTTTGACAGGTTACCCCAAAGTCGGTCTACTGGACGACGAGAGATAACCATCAAAAGACGTTGAAGGAGTTAGTCATGGTTGAGGTTCGCCACCAATATGCGACTGTGCAGGGACATCGCGTCTTCTACCGCGAGGCAGGATCCCGCGTGGCGCCCACGCTCGTACTCCTGCACGGATTCCCCTCCAGCTCACGCATGTTCCGTCACCTCATTCCGGCGCTGGCCGATCGATTCCACGTCATCGCCCCCGACCACCTGGGCTTCGACAACTCCGACGTCCCGCCCGTGGACGCGTTCACCTACACCTTCGACTCCCTGACCGACATCACCGAAGCCCTCCTGGCCCAGCTCGACGTCACCCGCTACGCCGTGTACGTCCAGGACTACGGCGCACCCATCGGCTGGCGGCTGGCCCTGCGTACCCCCGGACGCGGTCACCGCGGTGATCACGCAGAACGGCAACGCCTACGAGGACGGCTTCGTACAGGATTTCTGGAAGCCCGTGTGGGCGTACTGCGAGAAGCCGGGTCCCCAGACGGAACCCGCCGTCCGTACCGCCCTCTCGCTCGAGGCCATCCGCTGGCAGTACCTGCACGGAGTGGACCGACCCGAGCTGGTCGATCCCGACACCTGGGCCGCTGACCACCGCGAGGTCGACCGGCCAGGCCTCGACCTCGTGCAGCTCGCCCTGTTCGCGACTACGCCAGCAATCCACCCCTCTACCCTCAGGTGCACGCCTACTTCAGGGAACGCCAGGTTCCTCTCCTCGCGGTCTGGGGCGCAGGCGACGAGATATTCGGCCCGGACGGAGCACGCGCCTTCACAAGGGACCTGCCGGACGCGGAGATCCACCTGGTTCCCGGAGGTGGACACTTCCTGCTCGAAAGCCACCTGGACACTGTGATCGGGTATGTTCGCGGGTTCCTGACAGCCACCGAATCACCAGCGTGAAGCCCCGAAGAGTTCCCCTGCCGAAACGATCCCCCGTTCCGGCTGCTGACCTGGTGATTCACGGAACTGCGGACAGGGCGCCAGTCGGTCTGGCCGGACAGGAGGAAGGCCACAGTGGCCGCGCCCAACTGGTGCCCGCCGCCTGAATGCCACCGCCCTGCGAGACGACATGACGTTCGGGACCTGCCCCGGACCCCGGCGCGACCCATCCAGGTACGCGACCACCTCGGCCGGAGGCTCGCATGTGGATCTTGACCGACGCGGTTTCCCGGCAGGCCACAGCCGCCATCCTCGCCCCACGGCAGGGATGAGTGAGGCGAGGCTACGAGGCGATCAGGGGAAGCGCGTTGAACACGTGGTGCTGCCAGAGGCGGCAGGAGGTTTCCTCCGGGTAGGTGGTCGTCGTCGGCTCCGTGTCGAGGATGCGCGTCGGACGGTGCTCGGTGTCGTAGGCGGGCCAGCCCGGATCGCCGGTGGTGGCGAAGGAGGTCCAGGCAGCGCGGACCCGGCCGGAGAGGGCCGCGGCCTCGTCGAGGTGAGCGGGGCCGATCAGTTCTCCGCCGAGGCCGCCGAACGTACCGAAGACGAGCGGGATGTCCAGCGCGTGGCAGGCGCCCATGGCACCGCCGTTCGCCGGTGCGGCCCAGGTGAGTTCGTAGAGGTGGGCTCGGCCGCCTCCTGCGACCTGGGCTTCCACGAGGTGCAGCGAGGGCTTGTGCGGCAGTGCACGGGGTGTTGCGGAGGCGGGCACGACCGGCTGAGTACGGCCGGACCGCCCAGCCCCCGGCCGGTCGCGCGTGCCCCTGCAGGACTCCGGGCGACCTGGCAGCCGCAGTGGGTGACCGGCCGGAGGGCTCGTCCGAAGC
>NZ_JBHVDX010000144.1:0-25813 GCF_042802555.1 Streptomyces sp. NPDC057474
CCTTCGGGACGTACGGACGAATCGGTCGACCGTCGACGTACAGGCGAATCAGTCGACCGTCAGGCCGTGGCCGCAGGAACGTACGGCGCCAGGTCGGCCGCCAGTTCCTCGTGCACCCGGGCCTTGAGCAGGGTGCCCTCCGGGGTGTGCTCCTCGGAGATCACCTCGCCCTCGGTGTGGGCGCGGGCGACGAGCTTGCCGTGGGTGTACGGCACGAGCGCCTCGATCTCGACCGAGGGGCGTGGCAGTTCGTTGTCGATCAGGGCGAGCAGTTCCTCGATGCCCTGGCCGGAGCGGGCCGAGACCGCGATGGAGCGCTTCTCGATCCGCAGCAGCCGCTGCAGCGTCAGCGGGTCGGCCGCGTCCGCCTTGTTGATCACCACGATCTCGGGCACCTTGGTCGCGCCCACGTCGCGGATGACCTCGCGCACGGCGGCCAGCTGCTCCTCCGGCGCGGGGTGCGAACCGTCGACCACGTGCAGGATCAGGTCGGAGTCGCCGACCTCCTCCATCGTCGAGCGGAACGCCTCGACGAGGTGGTGCGGCAGGTGGCGTACGAAGCCGACGGTGTCCGCCAGCGTGTACAGCCGCCCGCTCGGGGTCTCGGCCCGGCGCACGGTCGGGTCGAGGGTCGCGAACAGCGCGTTCTCGACGAGGACGCCCGCGCCCGTGAGGCGGTTGAGCAGGGAGGACTTGCCGGCGTTGGTGTAACCGGCGATGGCGACCGAGGGCACCTTGTTCCTGCGGCGCTCCTGGCGCTTGATCTCGCGGCCGGTCTTCATCTCCGCGATCTCCCGGCGCATCTTCGCCATCTTCTCGCGGATCCGACGCCGGTCCGTCTCGATCTTGGTCTCACCGGGACCACGGGTGGCGAGGCCGCCGCCCTTGCCGCCGCCCATCTGACGGGACAGCGACTGACCCCAGCCTCGCAGCCGCGGCAGCATGTACTGCATCTGCGCGAGCGCGACCTGTGCCTTGCCCTCTCGGGACTTGGCGTGCTGGGCGAAGATGTCGAGGATCAGGGCCGTACGGTCGATGACCTTGACCTTGACGACGTCTTCGAGGTGGATGAGCTGGCCAGGGCTCAGCTCACCGTCGCAGATGACGGTGTCCGCGCCCGATTCGAGGACGATGTCCCGCAGCTCGTTGGCCTTGCCTGAGCCGATGTAGGTGGCCGCGTCCGGCTTGTCGCGGCGCTGGATCACGCCGTCGAGCACGAGCGCGCCCGCAGTCTCCGCGAGGGCGGCCAGCTCGGCCAGCGAGTTCTCCGCGTCCCGCGCGGTTCCCGTGGTCCAGACACCGACGAGTACGACGCGCTCCAGACGGAGCTGGCGGTACTCGACCTCGGTGACGTCCTCGAGTTCGGTGGAGAGGCCCGCGACACGGCGCAGGGCCGCGCGGTCGGAGCGGTCGAACTGGTCGCCGTCCCGCTCTCCGTCGATCTCGAAGCTCCAGGCGACGTCCTCTTCCATCAGGGCATCGGCCCGAAGATTCTCGGGGTCGTTCTGCGCGAAGGCGCTCTGTGCGGCCTGGGAAGGGGAAGAAGAGGAGGTCATTGGGTCCTTACGTCGATAGGGATACCGAAGGGTGACGGATCACGATCCGTCACTGGCGACAACGCCCGGGGCGTCCGGGAGATTCCCGCCGCCGGCTCGAAGATGGTCGCACGGGACGCCCCGTCTCGTCACCCAGGTTATTTCCCGATCCACCGGGGCCACACCCCGGTGGATCCCGGCTACCGCTTCGCCGAGGCCTCCACCGGGGCCGACTTCCAGTCGGGGTGCCCCGGCATCGGCGGTGTCTTCACCTCGTACAGCCAGGCGTGGAAGAAGCCGCCCAGGTCGCGTCCGGTGATCCGGGAGGCCAGCTCCCGGAAGTCGGAGGTCGAGGCGACGCCGTCCCGGTGGACGGCGACCCAGGCCCGCTGCAGCAGAGCGAAGGCGGGGCCGCCGATCTTCTCGCGCAGGGCGTACAGGAAGAGCGCGGCCCCGTCGTAGACATTCGCCCTGAAGATGCCGATCTTCTGGCCGTTCCCGGGCTCCTTCGGTGCGGCCGGCGGTCCCCCGGCGGTCCGCCAGCGGTCGGAGGCGCCGTAGGCGGCCTTCATGCGCGCCTTCACGGACCTGCCGGCGGTCTCCTCGGCGTACAGGGCCTCGTACCAGGTGGCGTGTCCCTCGTTCAGCCACAGGTCGGACCAGGTGCGGGGGCTGACGCTGTTGCCGAACCACTGGTGGGCCAGCTCGTGCACCATGATCGACTCGACGTACC
Organism: Streptomyces sp. NPDC057474; assembly: GCF_042802555.1. Classification (NCBI taxonomy): domain Bacteria; kingdom Bacillati; phylum Actinomycetota; class Actinomycetes; order Kitasatosporales; family Streptomycetaceae; genus Streptomyces; species Streptomyces sp. NPDC057474. The sequence goes on from NZ_JBHVDX010000144.1 coordinate 2,269, forward strand.
ACTTGGGGTACTCGGGCCGGATGAACAGGTCTCTTTCGAAGAGGGAGAGGGTCTGTGTCTCCAGCTCGAACCCGGTCTGCGCCTCGGCGATCAGCACGCCGTACGTCTCGAAGGGGTAGCGGCCGACCTTGCCCTCCATCCATCCGATCTGGGCGGGGGTCTTCTCGAGCCACCGTTCGAGCTTCTCGCGGTCCTTGGCGGGGACCACGTCACGGACGGGCAGGCCGTTCGGTCCGGTCCGGTGGAGCACGGCGGAGCGGCCGATGGAGACCTGCGCCAGCTCGGTGGCCATGGGGTGCTCGGTGCGATACGTCCAGGTGGTGGCACCGGCGGCGCGGTCCGTGCCGGTGGCGAGGCCGTTGGAGACGGCCGTGTAGCCGTCCGGCACGGTGACGCGGACGGTGAACATCGCCTTGTCGGAGGGGTGGTCGTTGCAGGGGAAAACCACATGAGCCGCGTCGGCCTGGTTGGCCATCGCGAGCCCGTCGGCGGTCCGCACCCAGCCGCCCTCCTCGTCCCCCGTGTACACGGGGTCGCTGGTGTGCCGCACGGTGATGCGCATCCGGCTGCCCGCGGCGAGCGGCTCCCCTGGGGTGATCACCAGATCCTCGCCCGCGCTCGTGAAGACGGCGGGTTCCCCGTCGACCTCGACGGAACGCACCTTCCCATGCGCGAAGTCGAGGTTGACCAGTTCCAGACGTGAGGTCGTCCGGGCGTCGATCGTGGTGACGGCCGTGAGCGGCCGGCGGTTGCTGCCGGGGTAAGTGAAGTCCAGGTCGTACGACTCCACGTCGTATCCCGGGTTGCCGAGGTGCGGGAAGAGCCGGTCGCCGACGCCGAGGGGGACGGCGGGTGAGGGGGCGCTCGCGGCGATCAGGCAGACGGAGACTGCGGAGGCGAGCAGCGCGGACCGGACGCGGCGGCTCCTGGGGCGTGGGGTGAGCGGCATGGACCACCGCTATCAGCGCGCTCGCCCTGCGCGCTGCCGACGCGCAGCGGTCCCACCCGAACGAGCGGCCCGCTGTCTGGCGGGCCGCCTCCACCCGCCGGGGTCGGTAAGCGGCCGCCCACCGAGGTCAGAGGGCGGCCGGGGCTCAGTGCGCGGCCGCCGCCTGGTGCTGGGCCCGGCCCACGTCGTACACGCCCGGCACGTTCCGCATGGCCCGCATCAGGCCCGGGAGGTGGGCGGCTTCCGGGAGTTGCAGCGTGTAGGTGTGGCGGACGCGCTGCTGGGTCGGGGGTTCGACGGTGGCGGAGACGATGGCGACACCCTCCAGGGCGATGGCCTCGGTGAGGTCGGCGAGCAGGTGCGGTCGCTGGAAGGACTCGGCGACAAGGGTGACCCGGAACTCGGTGGTGTCCCCCCAGCGCACATCGATCTCCGGGCGCCCCAGGCCCTTCATACGCGCCACGGCGGCGCATTCGACGCGGTGCACGGTCACCACTCCCCCGCGGACGGCGAACCCGGTGACCTCGTCGGGCGGTACGGGCGTACAGCAGCCGGCGAGACGTACGGTCGCCTCGGGCTTGTCGACGACGACCACGGCGCCGACGGTGTCGGAAAGGGCGGCGGGCTCGTCGAGGGCGGGGCGGAGGGCGGGCGTCTCGTCCTTGCGTGCGCCGTCGCGCTCCTCCTGCTCGTCATCGGCGGCGGGCGAGGGGTGGGTGGCGATCCAGCGCTGGATGGCGATGCGCGCGCCGGGCGTGTGGGCGTGCTCCAGCCACTCTCTGGAGGGCTCGGAGGCCGGGTCCTGGCCCATGAGGAGCTGGACGGTGTCGCCGTCCTTCAGGACCGTGCTCAGCGTCGCCAGGCGGCCGTTGACGCGGGCACCGATGCAGGCGTGCGCGTCCTCACCGTACTGCGCGTACGCCGCGTCCACGCAACTGGCGCCCTCGGGAAGCCCCAAGGTGCCCCCGTCGGGCCGGAAGACGGTGATCTCGCGGTCCTGGGCGAGGTCCTCGCGCAGGGTCGACCAGAACATGTCCGCGTCCGGTGCCGCCTCCTGCCAGTCGAGGAGCCGGGAGAGCCAGCCGGGACGGGTGGGGTCGACGCGCTCGCCCTCGCCGTCGGACCGCTGACCGGCGGCCTGCTCCTCCGACGGAGGAGCGTACGGATTGCCCAGCGCGACGACGCCGGCCTCGGCGACCTTGTGCATCTGATGGGTGCGGATGAGGACTTCGGCGACCTGGCCGTCACCTCGGGCGACGGCCGTGTGCAGCGACTGGTACAGGTTGAACTTCGGTACGGCGATGAAGTCCTTGAACTCCGAGACCACGGGCGTGAGACAGGTGTGCAGTTCGCCGAGGACCGCGTAGCAGTCGGCGTCCTCGTTGACGAGGACCAGGAGCCGGCCGAAGTCGGAGCCGCGCAGCTGTCCGCGTTTCCGGGAGACCCGGTGCAGGGAGACGAAGTGGCGTGGCCTTATGAGGACTTCGGCCTGGATGCCGGCCTCGCGCAGGACGCCGCGCACCTCGTCGGAGATCTCGGCGAGCGGGTCGGTCTCGCGCGCGGCGTTCTCCGCGATGAGTTCGCGGGTGTGCGCGTACTCCTCGGGGTGGAGGATCGCGAAGACCAGGTCCTCCAGCTCGGTCTTGAGCGCCTGGACGCCGAGCCGTTCGGCGAGCGGGATCAGGACGTCCTTGGTGACCTTGGCGATGCGTTCCTGCTTCTCGGGGCGCATCACGCCGAGGGTGCGCATGTTGTGCAGCCGGTCGGCGAGTTTGATCGACATCACGCGGACGTCGTTGCCGGTGGCGACGAGCATCTTGCGGAAGGTCTCGGGCTCGGCGGCGGCGCCGTAGTCGACCTTCTCCAACTTGGTGACGCCGTCGACGAGATAGCGCACCTCCTCGCCGAACTCCTCGCGCACCTGATCGAGGGTCACATCCGTGTCCTCGACGGTGTCGTGGAGCAGAGAGGCCGTCAGGGTCGTTGTCTCCGCGCCCAGTTCGGCGAGGATCAGGGTCACGGCGAGCGGGTGTGTGATGTACGGCTCACCGCTCTTGCGCATCTGACCGCGGTGCGAGGACTCGGCGAGGACCCACGCCCGGCGCAGCGGCTCCAGGTCGGCGTCGGGATGGTGGGCGCGGTGCGCCTCGGCGACATGGCTGATCGCGTCGGGCATACGGTCGCGGGTCGTCGGGCCCAGGAGTGCGGCGCGGCCCAGACGGCGCAGGTCGATACGAGGTCGGCCCTTCCTGCGGAGCGCTGGTGGCGGCGCAGGGGCGGGCGATACGGCGGGGTTCGTGGCCTCCGCGCTCATGGGCACCTCCGGCTGCGTGGACCGGCGGACGGGTGCCCCATGGCGTGCGGCGGCTCAGGGGATCGTGTCGTTCCCCCGTCCGTGCCGGTGCTTGATGCTACCGAGCCCATCACGCCCGTCCGACCGCCTCTCGCCGAGCGTGAAACGGATCACCCATTCGAGCGAAGGTGCCGAGGTTTACGGTTTCGAGTCACCCCACCCGGGGTGCGCCATGGATTCGCATCCCTGCACACACCGCGGGCTTGGATGCATCCGGCGCCCGCGCTCCGGACGCCGTCATGTCAAGCCCTACCACACCTCAACGTGCCGCGTTTTCCAGCCACTTGGCGTCGATCTCGCCCTCGGCGACGATCACCGCGGGACCGGTCATCTCGATCTCGCCGTCGGGCCGCTCGGTGATCACCAGCGTTCCGCCGGGCACGTCGACGGTGTACGTCGCCGGGGTGCCCGTGACGCCCGGGTCGGCACCGTCCCGGCGGGCGGCGGCGACGGCGACGGCGCACGCGCCGGTGCCGCAGGAGCGGGTCTCGCCGGAGCCGCGCTCGTGGACACGCATCGCCACATGGCGCGGGCCGCGGTCGACGACGAACTCGACGTTGACCCCGTCCGGGTAGGCGGAGGCAGGGCTGAAGGGCGGTGCCGCGTACAGATCGCCGGCGTCCGCGAGATCCTCCACGAAGGCGACGGCGTGCGGGTTGCCCATGTTCACGTTCCGCGCGGGCCAGCTGTGCTCGTCGACGCTCACCGTGACGTCCCCTTCGGGGAGGCGCGCGCTGCCCATGCCGACCGTGACGGCACCGTCCTTGTCGACGTGGACCTTCTTCACGCCTCCGCGCGTGGCGACGGCGAGGTCTCCCTCGGTGACGTGACCGGCGTGCAGGAGGTAGCGGGCGAAGACCCGGACGCCGTTCCCGCACATCTCGGCGATCGACCCGTCGCCGTTGCGGTAGTCCATGAACCACTCCGCCTCGGCCGCCAGCTCCTTGGCCTCGGGGTGCGCGGCGGACCGTACGACGTGCAGCACACCGTCGCCCCCGATGCCCGCGCGGCGGTCGCACAGGGCGGCGACAGCGGCCGGGGAGAGGTCGATGACGTTCTCGGGATCCGGGACGATCACGAAGTCGTTCTCGGTCCCGTGCCCCTTGAGGAAGGCGATCCGCGTGCTCATTCCTCGATCGTACGGGAGCGCTCCGCTGGAGGGCCGATGGAGGGTGCGGGAGTCAGCGCGGGTCGATTGTGGCTGGTCGCGCCCACGCGGCGGAGCCGCATGCCGATAGCCCCGCGCCCCTTACGGGGCGCTCTAGCGGAGCCGCGCCACCCGCCACACGGCCAGCACCACCACCGCGGCGACGATCAGGACGTAAAGAAGGGCCATTCGCCAGTCCGGGCGGCGGCCGGAGCCACGGGCGGGCAGGCCGGGCCACGTGTAACCGACCCGGCGGGCGGCCATCATGCCCCAGCCGGCCGCGGTGGCGCAGATCAGCAGGCCGAGCATGGCGACCACGGCGCCGCCGTCGCCGAACTCGAAGGCGAGCGGGAAGGCGAACATCAGGGAGCCGACCGCGGCGAGGCCCACGATGGGCGCGAGCTGCCAGAGCCGCAGCCTGCGCTGGGGGCGCAGCTCGACCTCGACCTCCGGCCCGGACATCTCGTCCGGTTCCGGTCCGTCGTCGCTCACGCCACCGGGGGTCTGGTCCTCGGGACCGTCGGGACTCAGCGGTTCGCCGTCGGGATCCAGTGCGTACCCCTCGGTAACCAGCTGCTCCGCGTCCTCCGCGGTGCCGTGCTCCGCGCCTTGTGCGGTGTCGCGAGGGCCGGCCTCCATCGCCACGCGCCCTCCCAACTCGGACTCCACTTGGTCGATCGAAGCTCGATGATGGCACGCCCCCGGAGGCCGGGATGACCGCCGGGGCGACCCGATGCCATGACGTGATCAGGCTGTAACCGGTCGTTCGACCAACGCGAGGGCGAGCTGCGGGAGTTCCGTCAGGTCGGCGAGACCCCCCTTGAGCCAATGCACCCGCGGGTCGCGCCTGAACCATGAATCCTGGCGGCGCGCGAAGCGCTTGGTGGCACGTACGGTCTCGGCTCGCGCCTCGTCCATGGTGCATTGCCCGGCGAGCGCTGCGAGGACCTGCTGGTAGCCGAGCGCACGCGATGCCGTACGCCCCTCGCGCAACCCTTGCGCCGCAAGGGAGCGCACTTCTTCGACCAGTCCGGCGTCCCACATGCGGTCGACGCGGCGGGTGATCCGCTCGTCGAGTTCGGGGCGCGCCACGTCGACGCCGATCTGGACGGTGTCGTAGACCGAGTCATGTCCCGGGAGGTTCGCCGTGAACGGCTTTCCGGTGATCTCGATCACTTCGAGGGCGCGGACGATACGGCGGCCGTTGCTCGGCAGGATCGCGTGGGCGGCCTCGGGGTCGGCGGCGGCGAGCCGGGCGTGCAGCGCGCCGGAGCCGCGCAGCGTCAGCTCCTCCTCCAGACGGGCGCGGACCTCGGGGTCGGTGCCGGGGAACTCCAGGTTGTCGACGGCCCCCCGGACGTACAGCCCGGAGCCGCCCACCAGGATCGGCCAGCGACCCTCGGCGAGCAGGGCGTCGATGCGCGCGCGGGCGAGCCGCTGATACTCGGCGACGCTGGCTGCGGCCGTGACCTCCCAGATGTCCAGGAGGTGGTGCGGGACTCCGTCGCGCTCCCGGGGGGTCAGCTTGGCGGTGCCAATGTCCATCCCCCGGTAGAGCTGCATGGAATCGGCGTTGACGACCTCGCCACCGAGGCGCTGGGCGAGGAAGACACCCAGATCGGACTTTCCGGCCGCGGTCGGTCCGACGACGGCGATGACGTGTGGAGGGGGAACTGCGCTACTCACTGCCCCAGTCTCGCAAATGCCGGGGCCTCTTCTCGAACGAGCTACGTGACGCGAGGGAGCCGGGGTCGTTGCGTGTTGCGAGTTCGAAGCGCCGGAATCGAGTGCCGGCGCCCCGGATGACGCAATCAGACGCTCCGGGAGAGCGCGGGAATTGACCCGCATGATTAGCATTGAGGTTGATATGGGCGTTTTTTCACTGTTCCGTCGTAAGGCGAAGGACGCGGAAGAGGCCGCAGTGACGGCACCCGCGCCGACCGCCGAGATGGAGGCGGAGGAGTCGGACGAGGCGAAGGGATCCACCGAGGCCGCCCAGCCCGAGGCCAAGGCCGAGGAGGAGTCGGCCGAGCCCGCGGCGGAGGTCGTCGACGCGGCGGACGACGTGGAGATCCCCAAGCAGCAGACCGCCGAGCAGGCGGCCGACAACGAGGCCAGTGAGAGCGCCCGCAAGTGACTGAACCGCGCGGAAGGTGAACCATGGGCCTGATGGATAATTTGAAATCCAAACTCTCCCCGGCCAAGGACAAGGTCTCGCACCTCGCGCAGAAGCACGAGGACAAGATCCAGCACGGTCTCGACAAGGCCGCGCACAAGGTCGACACGAAGACCAAGGGCAAGTACAGCCACAGGATCCAGTCGGGCACGGGCAAGGCGAAGCACGCCATGGACCGACTCGCGCACCAGGACGACGACGGCCACATGCCGCCGCCTGCGGGCGGCGGCCACACACCCCCGTCTCCGGGCGGCGGCCACACACCCCCGTCTCCGGGCGGCGGGACGACACCACCGCCTCCGGCTTCCTGAGCCACGTTCACATCGCCGGGACGGCCGCGGAGCGCCTCACGCTCCCGGCCGTCCGCCGTGTCCGCGCGCTGTATTCGATCTACGACCAGGCGGCCACCAGATAGCCCACCCCGTACGGCGCGTCGTCGTACAGCAGGCTGCCGTCCAGGTCCGCGTTCTCGGCGGCGCCGGCCAGGATCTGCCAGGGGGCGCGGCCGGAGGCCTGCAGCTCGCGCGCGAGCCCGGTGTCCAGCGCCTTCAGGGCCGCGATGTCGGCGTGGGCGAGCGCACGCGCGATCCCGGCGTCGAAGCCGGCCGCGCGGTCGTCCAGGTACCCCGGGGCCTTCAACGTCCGGCACGCGCTGCCGTCGCCCATCACCAGCAGGACCACCCGCCCGGCCGAGCCGGCGATGTCCCGCCCCACTTGGATACACCGCTCGGCGGCGAGTGGTTCCGCCACGCCGAGTCCTTCCACGGGGGCGTCGGCCCAACCGGTGCGGCCGAGCAGCCAGGCGGCGACGGCGAGGGAGGCGGGCAGTCCTGCTTCCGGGGCCACGGCCTCCGCCGCACCCCCGCCCAGGCGAACGCCGAGGTCCACGCCGAAGCCCCGGAAGGAGCCGCGCGAGCCCTCCGGGTACTGCTTGTCCTGCTCGGCGGGGCCCACGACCACCAGCCGGTCGGGCCGGGCGGCGGCAAGCACCCCGAGCGCGTCCGCGCAAGCGTCCCGCGCAGCGTCCAGCTCAGGCGCGGCCCCCGCGGCGACCTCGGGCACGAGCAACGGCGGACAGGGACAGACGGCGGCGGCTACAAGCATGATCCGCAGGGTAACTCTGCCGCTGACGTGGGGCGCATCCGCGCCCCTTCAAGGGGCGCGGGGGACTGCGCGAACAACCCCACGCACCCGCGGCAGGCAAGCACCGCCCCGACCGAGCTGGGACCCGTGATCCGGACCGGAGGCGGTCAGTGGCTACCGCAGCCACCCGTCGTCGCCACCGGCAACGGCTCCGGAACACCGATCTTGGGAAGGCCCAGCATCACACCGACCGGCTTCTCCGCCGGAACGGCATTCCGCTTCTCCCAGGCGTCCCCCGCGCGCGTGCGGCGGACGTCGAGGACGGCACCCTCGGCGAGGAGGTGGTGCGGGGCGGCGTACGTGATCTCGACGGTCACGACGTCACCCGGGCGGACCTCCCGGTCGGGCTTGGTGAAGTGGACCAGGCGGTTGTCGGCGGCGCGGCCGGAGAGGCGGTGGGTGGCGCCGTCCTTGCGGCCCTCGCCCTCGGCGACCATCAGCTCCAGGGTGCGGCCGACCTGCTTCTTGTTCTCCTCCCAGGAGATCTCCTCCTGGAGGGCGACGAGACGCTCGTAGCGGGCCTGCACGACCTGCTTGGGAATCTGGTTCTCCATGGTGGCGGCCGGGGTGCCGGGGCGCTTGGAGTACTGGAAGGTGAACGCCTGCGTGAAGCGGGCCTCGCGGACCACGTGCATCGTCTGCTCGAAGTCCTCCTCGGTCTCGCCGGGGAAGCCCACGATGATGTCGGTGGTGATGGCCGCGTGCGGGATGGAGGCGCGGACCTTCTCGATGATCCCCAGGTAGCGCTCCTGGCGGTACGAGCGGCGCATGGCCTTGAGGACGGTGTCCGAGCCGGACTGGAGCGGCATGTGCAGCTGCGGCATCACGTTCGGCGTCTCTGCCATGGCGGCGATCACGTCGTCGGTGAAGTCGCGGGGGTGGGGAGACGTGAAGCGGACGCGTTCCAGGCCCTCGATCGTGCCGCAGGCCCGCAGCAGCTTGCCGAACGCCTCGCGGTCGCCGATGTCGGAGCCGTACGCGTTGACGTTCTGGCCGAGCAGGGTGATCTCGGAGACGCCCTCGCCGACCAGGGCCTCGATCTCGGCGAGGATGTCGCCGGTGCGGCGGTCCTTCTCCTTGCCGCGCAGGGCCGGGACGATGCAGAACGTGCAGGTGTTGTTGCAGCCGACGGAGATCGAGACCCAGGCGGCGTAGGCGCTCTCGCGGCGGGTCGGCAGGGTGGAGGGGAAGGCCTCCAGGGACTCGGCGATCTCGACCTGGGCCTCGTCCTGGACGCGGGCGCGCTCCAGCAGGACGGGCAGCTTGCCGATGTTGTGCGTGCCGAAGACGACGTCCACCCAGGGCGCCCTCTTGACGATGGTGTCCCGGTCCTTCTGGGCCAGACAGCCGCCGACGGCGATCTGCATGCCGGGGCGGGTGGTCTTCATCGGGGCGAGGCGGCCGAGGTTGCCGTAGAGGCGGTTGTCGGCGTTCTCCCGTACGGCGCAGGTGTTGAAGACGACGACGTCGGCGTTGCCCTCGCCGGCGTCCTCGGGTGCGCGAACGTATCCGGCGCCCTCCAGGAGACCGGACAAGCGTTCGGAGTCGTGGACGTTCATCTGACATCCATAAGTACGCACTTCGTATGTCTTGACGCCCACTGCCTGACTCCGGTCGCTGCTGTTGGTCACTCCGTAAGCCTAAGGCAGCGCCCGGGGAGCCCTCGTCCCCCGGGCGCTGCGGTCTCTCGGCCGGGTCAGGCCGTCGTGTCGACCGTGTCGTCCCCGTCGAGCACGGTCTCCGGGATCTGCACGTTGATCAGTTCGCCGGTGCGCTGGTCGACGGTGAGGCCCCGGCCGGGTTTGCGGCCGCGCAGGTGGGCGTGGGCGAGGCGGGCGCCGACGTAGTCGCCCTCCAGGACGCTCTGCGGGCCGAGGAGGACGCCCTTGCGGTGCCGTTTCAGGGCGCTGAGCCAGCCCATCGCGCCCGTCATGGTCTCCGCGGTGGCCGCGATGACGATGCCGATTCCGTGGTCCCTGCCGGACTGGGCCAGGGAGCGGAGGTTCTGGTCGATGTCCGGCAGGACGAACAGGTCGGCGTCGTCCACCATGACCACCCGGGGTCCGCCGCCGGATTCCAGGGCCTCGGTGAACTCCTCGACCGTGGGTTCCGTCGCGGTGATCAGTCGTACGCCGGGATGGTTGCCGAGGGTGCGCAGTGGCGACTCGCGGGGCGCGAGGATCACCAGGCGGGTGCCGGAGGCGAGCAGGGAGACGGCCAGGGCGGCCAGGGTGGTGCTGCGGCCGGAGCCGGGCGGGCCGACGACCGAGAAGGTGGGGGCGGTGTCCGCGAAGTCCACGCCCACCGGGGAGACGTCGTCGCCGCCGAGGCCCAGCAGGCCCCACATCGGCCGGCGGAACTCCTCCCCCACCTTCTCGTACGCGTCCGTGAACGTGACCTTCACCGGCAGGGTGCCGATGCGGGCGGGACGGCGGTCGGCCGGGAGTCCGGCGTCGCGGCGGGTCGCCTCGGCGCCGATCAGGCGCAGTGCCTCGGCCTGTTCCTGGCCGGTGGCGCCGGGGGCGAGCAGGGCCACCTGGATCTCGGTGCCGCCGTCGGAGGTGAAGCCGCGGCCGGGGAGGACGAGGTCGGGGATGTCGCGCGCCCGCTTGCCGACGGCGTGGTAGTCGGTGCGGTCGTTGAGGCGCAGCAGGAGTTTGTTGTCGTTGAGAGCGGTGGCCCGGCCGGACAGCAGGGCCCGTTCGGAGGTGGCGACGATGTGCAGGCCGGCGGCGGCGCCCTCGCGCAGGAGCCGGTTGAGCTGTTCCACCAGACGGCCGCCGTTGTGGTCGGCGACGGCCTCGATCAGCGCGTCCCAGCCGTCGATGAACAGCATGATGTGCGGCGGACGGGCACCGGCGGCGACGGTCCCGCGGAGTTCGGTGAGGTTGCCGGCGTGCCGCTCGGTGAGGTGTTCCTGTCGGCGTTCCAGTTCGCCGTCGAGCCGGGCGAACAGCCGCTCCAGGCGCTCGATGTCGCCACGGGGCACGACAGCGCCGCAGTGCGGCAGCACGCCCAGTGCCGTGAGTGCGCCACCGGCGAAGTCGATGCCGTAGAGGTGGACGTCGGCGCTGGAGTGGCCCCGGGCGAGGGCGCCGGCCATGGTGCGGAGCACCTGGGAGCGGCCGGAGCGCGGGATGCCGATGACGTACAGGTGTCCGAACTCGGCGAAGTCGAGGCGGACGGGCAGCTGGGCCTGTGCCTCGGGCAGGTCCGAAAGCCCCCAGGAGACGGGGGCCAGACGGGCGCCGCCGGCTTCGTCGGGCTGGGGCAGGTCGTCGATCAGGATGTCCTGGCCGAGGGCCGGGAGCCAGGGGCTGGGCTGCGGGGCGCATCCGGCGCGTTCGGCCGCCTCGGAGACCGCCGCCACCAGGGCGTTGAGGTCGGTGGAGACCTCGTCGTCGGCCGTGTCCGCCGCCGGGTCGTCGCCCTGGTCCGGATCGCCGGTGCCGGGCAGTCCGGCGGCGCGGCCGAGGCGCTGCCAGTGGAGTTCGGTGCCCCAGATGCGGGACTCCTCCACGGGCCGCCGCTCCTGGGATTCCGGGGCGGGCTGCGCGCCGGGCATCGGGGTGCCCGCGTAGGCGGTCTGGAAGGGGACGACGGTGCCGTGGCCGAGCCGGGCGAGGGCGCGGCCGGGGGTGGCCGGGGAGATGCTGACGGCGTCCTTGGTGTCGATGACGTCCATGCTCTCGGAGGCGTCGGTGACCCGGAGTGCGATCCGCAGGTTGGTGTTGGCGCGGATGTCGGAGCTGACCACACCGGCCGGACGCTGGGTGGCCAGGACCAGGTGGATGCCGAGGGAACGGCCGCGCTGGGCGATGCTCACCAGGCCGGGGATGAAGTCCGGGATCTCCCGGTAGAGGGTGGCGAACTCGTCGATGACGATCACCAGCCGGGGCACGGGCAGGAGTTCGGGGGTGCGGCGGCGCATGCCCTGGTACTCGGGGAGGTCCTTGGCGCCGGCGTCGGCCAGGATGTGCTCGCGGCGGGTCAGTTCGGCGGACAGTGAGGTGAGCGCGCGCTGCACCAGGTGGCTGTCGAGGTCGGTGACCATGCCGAGGGTGTGCGGCAGGTCGACGCAGTCCTTGAAGGCGCTGCCGCCCTTGTAGTCGACGAGGACGAAGGTGAGTTCGTCGGGCCGGTTGACCGCGGCGAGCGTGGCCACGAAGGTCTGCAGCAGTTCGGACTTGCCGGAGCCGGTGGTTCCGGCCACCAGGCCGTGCGGGCCGTCCTTGACCAGGTCGAAGGCGATGGGGCCGTCGTAGCCGGCGCCCAGCAGGACACCCGTGGAGGCGGGCCGCCGCTCCCAGCGGGCCGCGATCTGCTCGCCGCTCGGCTCGGGCAGGCCAAGGAGTTCCAGGAGTCCCACCTTGGTGGGCAGGCCCTCGGAGGCGTCCGGGGTGACGTCGCGGATCGGGGCGATACCCCGGGCCACACGCTCGCACCACTCGGGTTCGACCAGGTCCGGGCGGATGTCCGTGATGTCGGGCCGTCCGGTGCGGCGCAGGGTCAGCCGGTGGTTCTCGTGGCGGACCACGGCGGTGCACTCCTCCGGCAGAAGCCGTTCCTCCTGGTCCAGGCAGAGCGGGAAGATCCGGACGGCCGGGCCCTCCTTGAGGATCGAGACCACGCCGGGTACGTCGCGCAGGCGCCGGGCGCCGTCCATCACCACGAGGACGTCCGGTTCGCTCAGCAACGCTTTGCTCATGGTGGACTCGGCGGCCCGCTGGCGGGTGCGCAGGGTGGAGACCAGTTCGGCCACCCGGTTGGCGACGGTCTCCGGGTCGTTGCCGATCAGGGTGACGGCGCCGCCGCGGATGCCGGGCAGGCCGTCGCGGGAGTGGGGCAGCCAGCGCGCCCAGTGCCAGGAGTCCTCGGCGGCCTTGTCGGTGAGGACGACGATCCGCAGGTCGCGCGGGGTGTGCAGGACGGCGGCCTGGGCCGTCATCCAGCGGGCCAGGGCCTGCACCGGGCCGGTCGCGCCGGCCAGGCCCACCACGCCGCTCTCGACGAGGTCGACCCCGACCGGGGCGTCCGGGATCGTCCAGTGGACGGCGGTGTGGTTGTCCTCGCGGGCGGTGTCGTCGATGCCGAGCAGGGACGGCTGCGGGGCGGTGCCGATGCGCAGGGCCAGGTGGTCCGGGTCGCCCCGGCGCCGCTCCCACAGCCGGCGGCCGGGGCCGACCGCCCAGAGTCCGGCCACCGCCGGGTCGGGCGCGCTCTCGGCGCGGAGCCGCCGTTCGGTGGCGACCTTCTGCCGGACGTCCTCCTCCAGCGAGGCCCGGCGCTGCCGGTAGACGCTGGACTTCTCCTCGTAGTCCTTGCGGGCCTGGCGCCGTCCGCTGACGTAGTTCGCGGCGATCAGCACCGGCGACAGGAACATGAAGATCAGATAGAAGTACGAGTTCAGGAAGAACATCATGCTGACGCCGAAGACCATCGGGGCGAGGGCCACGAGCAGCGGAATCGGCCTGCGTCCGGGGGGATCGGGCGGTCCGGGGAGCCGGAACCGCTCGGGCGCCAGGTGCGGCAGGATGCGGGGCGGCCGGTTGTAGTCCAGGCCGCCTCCGCCCTCGGACGGCACCACCGCGGCGTCCCTGGCGGTCGGTTCGGTCAGCCGCAGCAGGTGGTCGCCGACGGACAGCTCCGCTCCGACGGGCCAGAGCACCCAGCCGTCGGGAAGTTCCGCGCTGTCGGCGGCGTCCTCCGGCTCGTCGTCCTCCTCGTCCTGCTCCGCGAGCGGCAGCAACGGGGTGTTGGGCCTGCCCCGGTGCTCCGGCGGCTCCGGGACGGACAGCTGTGCCGGGCCGCCCTCGGGCAGTTCCACGATGGCCGAACCGTCCGGGCGTACGGTCACCCGGACGCCCTCGCCCGGCATGCCCCGGCCGTCGAGCGGGACGGTCGCGTCCGCCAGCGGCCCGATGCCGTGCGTGCCGAGGCCGAGCGGGTGGACCCGTCCGGCGTCCGGGCCGCCCACCACCTGGAGTTCGGCCACCGGTGAGTGGTCCACCCGGTGCGGCTGCGGCATGGCGTCGCGTTCGGGGCCGTAGGCGGTGGCCGGGGGCGGCTGCGGGGCGCCGAGGGCGACGACGCTGCCGTCCATCAGGCGGGTGGCCGCCAGCGGGGTGCCCGGGGCGAGGACCTCGTCGCCCAGGTAGCAGGCCGGGGCCGGTCCCGGTGCGGCGGGCGGGGTTCCGGTCTCGTCGCTGTCACCGGCGCGCAGCCGGGCCAGATGGGCGGCGACGTCCTCGACGGGAGTGCCTCCGGACGCGCTCAACAGCACGTCCTGACGGCCGGTGGCGTCGCCGTCGGCGACCGTGGTGATGAGGAGTTTCACTGCTCCCCTTGGGGGTGCTCGGGGGTGGGCGGGTCGGGTACGGCGTGACGGGCCGGGGCCTGTCGGCGGGGCTCGGGGCCCCGCCGACGGATGTCAGTCCTCTGGGGCGCCGGAGGAGGCGGCGGTGGTGGTGCGGTCCCGGGCGGCGGCCGGTTCGGCGAGCAGCTCGGATCCGGTGGTGGTCCGTGCGGGGGCCGGGGTCTGGAGGGTCGGCCTCGGCGGCTCCTCCTGGAGGACCTCGGCCTCCTCAAGTGCCAGGGTCACCTCGAGCTGCCGGATTTCGTCGGGCTCCTGCGGCTCGCGGCTGTGGGGCCGCTGCCGGGTGGGTGCGCCCCGGCGCGGGGCGGACTCGCGGCGCAGTCGGCGGCGGTCCGCCCGGACGGCGACGGCGACGGCTCCGCCCAGCGGGGCCGAGTCCGCGTCCAGCCCCAGCTCGGGCGCGACCACCCGGCCGCGTCCGTCGACCCGCAGGGCCCAGCTGTGCCCCGCCACCCGGCCGTCGACCAGGCAGACGACGGCGCCCGAGGCGGCGAGGGCGCCGAGCCGCCGCGCCTGTTCCGGGCCGGGGGCGGCGCAGACGACCACGGTCGTGGCGGCGCGCCCGGACTCGTCGAACTCACCGGCGGCCTCGGTCTCCCCGGGCTCCTCGGCCGCCTCCTCCAGGTCGCGCAGTACGGCGTCGAGCCGCTGCCCCCGGTACTGCGGATGGACCCCGTCCGTGACGGTGACCGAGGCTCCGCTGCCGGGCCGGTCCAGCTGTGCGGCCAGCGCCTGGAGCAGTCGGCCCCGGGCGGCGGTGTCGCCCTCGACGGTGATCAGCCGTGGTCCGGCGGCCAGATCGAGGTGGACGCAGGCGCCGTCCGCCATGCCGACGGCGACCGGCAGCGGACGGGTCCGCGCACCGGTGCGCGGGCGGCCCTGGGGCAGCCCGTCCGCCTCCGCGAGGGGAAGCTCCCAGCGCTGCGGTCCTGGCTCGTCGGACGGCTCCCAGGGGGCGGGCGGTTCGGGCAGCGGGCGGGCGGCGATCTGCACGGCCGCGAGCCCGGCTTCCGTGCGCACGGCGTGGGGGACCGCCCCGGGCGCGTCGACCAGAGCCGCCGCGGCCGCGTCCAGCAGCCGTCGTACGAGCAGGCCGCCTCGGGGGTCGGACAGGTGACGGGCCAGGGCTCGCACGCCGCGCCGGTGGCGCCGGTAGCCGCGCAGCGGTTCGCCGAAAGCCCGCCGGGTGAGGGTCAGTTCACGGCCGACGCGACGCCGGAAGCGCCGCCAGCCGCCCTGTCTGCGCACCAGGTGCCGGAGCAGCAGGAAGAGCAGCAGCAGGACGACCACGGCCACGATGAGGACCGTGAGCAGCGAGTCGCCGGCGGGTTTCCCCAGCGCGAGGACCGGACCGGACACCGGGTCGTGGGCGGTCGGGTGGGACATGGCCGGGCCGGCGCTCGGCACGCCGGGCGTGGTCATGCCGCCGCCAGTGTGTGCTCCGGGTGCCGACGGCGCAGCTCCCGTATCGCGTGATGGGTGCGGGACTTCACCGTGCCCGGGGGTATGCCCAGGGCGTCGGCGGCGTCGGTGCCGGTGCAGCCGAGGACATAGACGTAGAAGAGCACCTCGCGGTGGGGGTGCGAGAGCCGGGAGAGGGCGTGGACCAGGAAGCGGCGCTGGACGGCCTGACTCATGGGGTCCACGGTCTCGGCGTGGTGCTCCAGGGTGTGTTCGTGGGTCACCTCGTTGTGCGGCCGCTCGCGCCGGGCCCAGTCGATCACCAGGTTGTGCGCCACCCGCATCAGCCAAGCCCGGGAGGGCGACCAGTCCGGCGGCTGGCTCGCGGTGCTCTGCCAGGCGCGGACCAGGGTCTCCTGGACGAAGTCCTCGGCGCGCTGACGGTCACCGCGGATCAGTCCGGAGACATAGCGGAGCAGCGGACCGTGGTGTTCTTCGTAGAGTCTGCGGATGGAGCCGTCGCCGGTCGGCGGTGCTTCGCCCGAGGCGGGAGCACTGCCCGTCGCGACGGGACTGGGTATGGACGTTCTCATAGATTCCCCCAGGGCCGGCGTGCGTCTTCTGTGCCGGTCCGGTCGGGCGCCGCGACTGCGGCGTTGGCTGGGCAGGGCTGAGCAGGGCTGAGCGCGGGTACCCGGGATGACCTCACGGTTCATGGGTGGAACGTGAGGTTCCGCAACGTGGAGTCTATGAGTGGTTCGGCAGCTTTCAAGGGTTCCTGAGAGGAACCTGAGGTTACCGATGAGTTGTCCGAAAACCCGAACAGGGGTGCCGGTCCGGGGGATGGACCGGCACCCCTGCGGGAGGGACGCCGCCGACGGAGGGGGATTCCGGGTAGGCGTCCCGGCTCGGGGTGGACCCGGCTCAGCTGGGGATGCCGCCGGCGATCTGCGAGTCCAGGTTGTTCACGGCGTTGCAGACGTCGCGGAACTGCTTGGAGAACTGCGTGATGTTGTTCACGGCCTCGGTCAGCGACTTGTTGAAGTTCGCGTAGGACGTCTGCATCTTCGGGCTGGTCGCCGTCAGCAGCAGGCCTCCCTGGAGGAGGTTCTCGACGTCGGCCTGGAGCGAGGACAGCTGGGGGACCAGCGTGTCGCTGACGGCGGAGTCGAGCTTCTTGGCAGTGCTCTCGATTTCCTCGTCGTCGATGACGTTCTTCGGCATGGTGCACCTCGTTCTGTTGTGACGGACCCGGCGGCGCAGGAGACGCGCGCAGGGAGCTTGGGGGGAGGTGGGGCGCCGGGGCGCTCCGCGCGGGTCAGCGCCAGTTCTCGCCGAGTGTTCCGAGCGGTGGTTCGGCGCTGCTGCGTTCGTGCTGGGTGAGGGAGTCCCGCAGGTACCAGGTCCCGTCCTCGGCTCGCTGCCAGATCTCCTGGATCTCGTTGCCGGCGTCGGCGACGAAACGCATTCCGGTGTTCTCGTTGGTGACGACCTTGGTGACGGAGCCGTCCGCACCGGTGTAGTCGGTCCGGGTGACGCCCTCCTGCACCGTGGTCGTCGTCCCCGGAGCGGTGGAGCCGGAGGGCCGGCCGCCGCCGTCGACCAGCGGGTTCTCCACCGTGAGATACGCGGGGGGCCGGTCCAGGAACTGCTGGGCGTCCTGCTTGCCGGCCTCGGAGTCGAGGTAGGTCTCCTTGTCCATGGTCAGCTCCCAGTCACCGTCCGGCCGCTTGGTCCAGATCTGGAGAGTGTCCCGGCCGGTCTCGTCGGTGACGTAGCGCTTCATCCAGCCGTCGGGTGATCCCTCGGGCGAGGAGTCCATGTAGACCTTGGTGACCGAGCCGTCGGAGCTGCGGATCGTGGTCACGGAGTCGCCGTCCCTGGACAGCGGGTGGTACGTCTCCGAGTACGACAGGCCCGTGTTCTTGTTGGTGACGGTGGTGGTCGTCTCGACGGGGTCGCCGTTCCCGTCGACCTTGATCTCACCGTTCTCGTCGAGCTGGTACGACACCGTGGTGGTGCTGTTGCCGTCCTCGATCGTGTAGCCCTTGGGGACGAAGGCCTCGTCGGGCAGATCGTCCAGTTGGCCGCGCATGCCCCTGAGCCGGCCCACGTCGGCGTCCTTGTCCGGATCCCAGTCGCGCAGCTTGTCGTACTCCTCGCCGAAGGTGTCCTGGAGATCCTGCTGCCGCTGCTGGACGGGCTTCTCCTCCTCGGTGAGCGCGGTCTGCTCCTTGTCGGTCTCCGACTGGTCGTCCCACAGTTGCTCCTGGCGGTCCTGCAGGTCCTTGGACTCCTGGTCCAGGGGGTCCAGTCGCGTCTGGAGGTCGGCGCGATCGGCGTCCAGGCCGTCCTGCTTGACCTGCAGGGCGTCCTCGACCTCCTTCTGGGTGGACCTCTCCAGGGCCCAGAGGCCCTTCTGCTTGGTCTGGAGCTCGTCCTGCCGCTCGGAGAGGGGCTCCTGCGCGCGGCTCAGCGCGTCACGCTCGTCGTCGAGTTCCTTCTGCCGCTCACGCAGCGGGGCGAACGCCTTCTCCTGGTCGCGCTGTTCATGCTCCAGGGCGTCCCATCGCGCGGCGAGCCCCTTGCCCTCGGACTCCCACAGAGCGTCCCGGTCCTTGTCCAGGGCGTCCTGCCTGCGCTGCCAGTCGTCGAGGTCCGCCTGGGTGGCGTTCCCGTTGCCCAGCAGGGTTTCCCGTTCCTTCCAGAGGGCTTCCTGCCTCTCCTGGAGGGCGTCCTGCTTGCCGTCGTAGGCCTCCTGCTCCTGCTCCAGGGCGGTGGCCTTCTTCTCGAGGGCCGCGTCCTGTTCCGCGCGGAGGGCCTTCTCGTCCTCCCAGAGCTGCTGCTGCTTGCGCTGGAGTTCCTCCTGCTGCTTCAGCAACGGCTCCTGTTCCTTGCGGAGAGCCTCGTACTCCTTCTGCAGCTCGTCCCGCTCGACCTGGAGCTTCTCCTCGCGCTGCTTGAGGAGGTCCTTCTCCTCCTGCCAGAGCTGCTGCTGCCTGGCCTGGAGTTCGTCCTGCTCCTTCAGCAGGGGTTCCCGCTTCGCGGCGAGCTCCTCCTGCTCCTTGTTGAGCTCTTCCTGCCTCTTCTGCTGGGCCGCGGTCTGTTCGTCGATCTTGTTCCGCTTCTCGACCAGCGCGTCCTGTTCCTTCTTCAGGCGCGCCTGCTGGGTCTTGTAGCGGGCTTCCAGCCTTGTGGCCTCCTGCGCGCGGAGCTTGCCGTTCAGCTGCTGCTTGCGGATCTCGTTCTGCCGGTTGGCCTCGTCGCGGACCTGGGCGGTGACCTGCTGGGCTGCGCCGGCGGCGTGGGAGGCGTCCTGGTCGTAGAAGGCCTTGCCCGCCTTGTCGAGGAGGTTGCCGAGGTCCGTCATGGCCTGCCAGCCCTCACCGAAGGACTTCTTCCAGGCTCCGTAGAAGTCCTCCAGCGCCTCGGCCGTCTCCCGGCGCGGGCCGATGTCCCCGGCGGCGAACGTCTTGTCCGTGTGCGAGGTGGCGTCGAGTTCGTCGCGGAGGTGCCACAGATGGCGTGCGAGGACGGTCATCAGGTCGTAGTCGTAGGAGACGCGCACCATGCTGCCGTCCTTTCGTCGAAGCGGTCGTGTCGGAGGCCGAGCCGCCCTGTAGACGAGGACTCGGGTCCGGATGGTTCATAAAGATTTCGTCCGCACCGCGCTGACCGGCGAGAACTGTGGCGTGCGCCACTTTCTTGAACTCTGGAGCCACCTCGGTACGTCTGCTTTCGGTACCCCAAGTCCCGGACCGCCTGGAGGACTCCTTGGCCACCTCCGACGAGTGGAGCAGAGTCGGATTCACCGGCAATCCGGTGACGGGGAATCCGGGCGTCGTCGACAACATCACCAAGGAGCTGCGCGGCCTCAGCGATCTCTCCGGGCGGGTCAGCGGCGGCCTCGACGCCCTGCTGACCAAGGCCGAGGACGGAGGCTTCGAGGGGCGGACCGCGGACGCGCTGCGCACGTACGTCAAGGACGAGCTCAAGACGTTCATGGCGAACATCAACCGCTCGTTCGACATGGCGGCCGACGCCACCGCACGCTACGCGCGCGCCCTCGGGGACTCCCAGGACCGGGCCGAGAACGCCGCGGACACCGTCGCCGCGCTGGAACGGGTCGGTGGTCAGCCGCTGGCCGAGAACGATCCGGAGATGACCCGCGCCCGGGGCGAGGTGGACGCCGAGATCGACGCCGTCCAGGCCGAGGCGAAGATCCTGGAGGACACCCTGCGCGAGGCGGCGCGGCTGGTGTCGCGGCCCGTGAAGAAGCCGAAGCAGAGCTTCTGGAAGCGGTTCGTGTCGACGTTCTTCAAGGTCCTGGAGATCGTCGCGCTGGTCATCACCCTCGTCGCGGCCGTCATCGGCGGCCCTCTGGGCGTGGTGGCCTTCGGACTGGGAGCGGTGCTCTTCGCCAAGGCCCTCGTCGACTACGCCACGGGCAACGGCAACGCACTCAGCCTGGGCCTCGCCTTCCTCGGCATCCTGTTCCCTTCGACGAAGGGCCTCACCACCCTCGGCGGGCTGGCCCGCATGGCCTCGTCCGCCGCGAGGGTTCTCAGAGGCGTCCTCTCCGTGAGCGGGCGGCTGCTGTTCCGGGGCGGCAGGACGCTGCTCTCCTCCCCGGGCAGACTCCTGTCGCTGGCCGGACAGGGGCTCGTCCGATTCGGCAGCGGGCTCGGCAGCCGGGCCGCGGGCGGGTTGATGGCGCTGCCCCGGGTCCTGTCCAAGACGCCCGCGATGCTGGGGGCGGCCCTGCGGTTCATGGGCGGATTTGCCCGGAGCACCTTCCGGCAGGGCTGGTCCGCGCTGACCCGCGATTTCGTCGAGTCGACCGCGTTCGTCGGCGGCGGCACGGCCGGACGGCTCGGCGTCTTCACGGTCATGAGCCTGGGCCGGCTCACGATGACGGCGCTGCTGCCCGTGCGGTACTCCGAGATCGCCCGGTTCGGCTACCGGGGCGCGTTCCGCATCGGGTTCATCGATCGCGGCATGCACTTCACCCCGCGGGCCCTCCGACCGCTCGGCAGAACGGGCTCCCTGGCCGCGGACCTCACCAACCTGACGGGCCGCAACCTCGACCGGGGCGGAAGTCTGCGCCCGGTGAACGGCACGAACAGCGACAAGCTCGCCGTGCCCGGGACCCCCGAGTTCAACGCCACCCTCGACGAGTTGGCCGATATCTCGGTGACGCCCGTGACGGCACCCCGTATCCCCGGATTCGGCTCCCTGACCGGCTCGGGCACCCCCCGTATGCCGGGCCGCCTCGACGACATGGGCGGCCGGCTCAACACGCTGGACACCCTCGACACGGTGGGGCTGCCGGTCGGCACGGTCCCCGGCGGACAGCGGCTCGGTGTGCTGAACCCCGTGACGGGCCGGGTGGGCGACGATCTGATGCCCCCTCGGCTGCGCACCCCGCTCACCCTGTTCGACCAGGTGGACGAGTTCGGCGCCCCCCTCACGCCCGGCTCCCCCACCACCCTGCTGCCGCCGCGCACCACGGTCGACCAGCTGCGGGACCTCGACGAACTGACGGGTATGGAGCGCACCGGGGCCGGTCTGCTCAAGCCCCTCGACGAGCTGTCGGATCTGGCGGGCCTGAGTTTCGACGGCAGGCTCGGCGGTCTGACCGAGTTCCAGGTGAGCAAGATCCTTGACGGTGAGATCGATCTGGTGAACGTCACTCCGGACGGGGTCGTCCTGCGCATCGGGAAGACCGATCCGGTGGACGTCCGGGTGCGGTTGAAGGACGGGGTGAAGGTAGATGTCCTCGGACCCGCCGACCCCCGCGTCCCGACCTGGAACTCGGTGACCGGCGGCAACCGCCTGGACGAGCTGGGGATCAAGCTCGACGACCTCACCAGGCTGATCCCCGACACCACCGACGGCTCCCGCGGCGCACGTGATCTGCTCGGCCTGGGACCGGTCCGGACGGACCTGACCACCCCGGTCGCCAAGAGCACCACGTTCACCCCGCTGACCCTGCGGGACATCGTCACCGGCGGGGCCACCGGCAAGCTCGCCACGGAACGCTTCCAGGCCTGGGTGCGCACCCAGGCCACCCAGCTCCAGCTGGACACCGCCGGACGCGGACTCGGCGAACTCGACGGGCTGACCGACGTACCGCCGCTGAGCCGCGCCAAGGCCCAGCTGGACCTGAGCGCCGCGCAACTCGACTTCAACCGGTCCAGGATCGCGTTCGACCGGCTGGGGATGAACCTGGACACGGTCCGCCGGGACATCACGGTGATGATGACTCGCGTCGACGGCCCGGGGGCCGCACTGCCCACCGGTGAACTTCGCCTGCTGGACAACCTCGGGCGGCCCACCGGTCAGTGGATCACCATGGAGCCCGGGCCGACCGTCACCTGGGCGCTCAGGTCGGACGCCGGGATCGTCCCCGACGTCCAGGTGCGGATGGCCGACGGCGTGTTCACCGTCACCTCACCCGACGGTGCCGTCACCCGGTTCGGCGCCGACGGCCGGCCGACGGTCCTCGGCGATCCCGGCTCGGTCACGCTTCCCCGGCTGCCGGGGACGGGCCTGGACGAGGTGGTCCTGCCCTCGCCACGGCAACTGGACCGGCTGGCGTTCGCCGCCGACCGCTCCGTCGACATCCAGACCATCACGCCCGCGCCGGTCTGGCGCGCGACCGACGAGACGTTGTGGCGTATCGGCGGCAAGCGCCCCCTCGACCAGATCTTCAGCGAGGGGTTCACCGTCCGCGACCCTCTGGAGACGAGTCTCGACGTCATGGTCAGGACCGGCCAGCCGTCGGCGTTCCTGAGCACCACCACGGACAGGAACCTCGTCTGGGACGGCATCTTCAAGTTCGAGATCGAGGCCTCCGGCGGCATCGACGTCGGCAAGACCTTCGAACGCTCCATGGGCACGGACGCCTGGCGGGCGTCGGGCTGGGCCTCGGAGAACGAGATCGCCTTCCCCGGCGGTATCGCCTCGGAGTTCATCCGTGGCGCGTACCGGATGGATGCCCAGCACAACCTCCTCGAATGGATCCCCAACCCCAACTTCGGGGGCAGCAACCCCTTCCCCGAACTGGCAGTGGTTCCGAAGGGCGCCGGGGAGGGCACCTCGGGTCTCGGCGCGCTGGACTTCCAGGGTTTGTCCCTCGACGACCAGCTGCGACTGCTGGACCAGCTCGATCTGGGCGAGACCAGGGCCTTCGACGACATCGGCTCCCTGAATGGGGGCAACGCCCTGGACGACGCCGGAAGCCGGCTGGACGATCTCGGCCATCTCTCGGACGAGTTCCGGTTCGACCGCTTCGACGCGCCCGCGCCCCGGACCGAGACCGTGCTGGTGGACCCGGCGGACTTCGCCGGGAATACCGGCTTCCGGATGGAGTGGCAGCGCACCCCGCTGGAGAACGGCGGGTTCACGTTCACCGACCAGGCCGGGGACATCCGGCTGGTGTTCAACGGCGACGAGGTCCGGCAGTTCACCGACATCCGGCTCCCCATCGGCGACGGCTTCGTCCGCTTCGACGCCGATGCGGGGCCGGGGTCCCTGCCCCGGACCGTCGGGCAGGACGGAGTGCCACTGCCCGGCGGTGCGACCGTCGAACCGGTCAGGGGCGCGCTGGGCGTGGTCACGGGTGTTCGGGTGCAGTCACCCGACGGTGCCTGGATCGGCCGGTTCGACCTGGACGGGACGCGGCTGTCCGAGCAGCTGACCCTGTCCGGCCCCGTCGGCGGACCGCCGGCCGGGTCCCGCCTCACCACGACGTTCACACAACTGCCGGGCGGCGCCCAGTCGGCGACGTACCGGCTGACCGTGCCGGGGCCGGGCGACGGCGCCTTCGATGTCGTACGGCTGGACGGGGATCTGGCGCAACGGCTGCCGGGCGGATTCTCGGTGACCGACACGGCGACCGGAGGGCGGTTCCTGTTCGACCGGGGCGGCCGGTTCGTGGACCTTCCGGTGGACGAGGCGCCGCCGATACGCCTGGACGTGTCCGGCTCCTCCGTGCC
>NZ_JBHVDX010000145.1:0-25740 GCF_042802555.1 Streptomyces sp. NPDC057474
AGCTGGTCGGGCGGGTGGCCCACCCAATTGCGGTTCGCCACGGACCCGCCGGGGGGGGCGACCGGCCGGGATATGTCGGGGGGGTGGGGGCGGCGCCGGGTGTCGGGCGCCGCCTCCAGGATGCCGATGAACTCCTCCAGGCCCTTCTGCGCCTCCTCCACCACGTCCGGCGGCACCGGCACGCCCCGGGTGCCGGGCGAGCCGGCGATCCGTTCCCACGAGGCGGGCGGCACGGTGATCCGGTCGAGCTCGTCCCACGCCGAGGTCATGGCCCCGTCGACCCGGCCGACGACGACCTCCTCCAGGGGATCCCATTCGTTGAACGTCGAAACCACGCCGTTCACAAGCATCGCTTCCTTCCGGTCGTCGGTTCCGGCGTCAACGCGTCATGCAGGTCTGGTCGTCGCCCTGGTAGACGATCTCCCCGCGCAGCACCTTGCGGTAGAAGCTCCAGTACGACGGCTCGACGGCCTCGATCTTCTCCTCGATGGAGTCGTGCAACTTCGGCACGTTCACCATGGGCACGCCCTGGTGGTAGTGGTGCGCGGTGTGCAGGTTGTTGTAGTTGGTGATCCACTGGGTGAACCGGGAGGCCCGCACGGTCCGGGTGTTGGACAGGACGTTGGGGTCGGTCTGGGTGTTCAACCCGAAGTGCTCCGGCAGTTCGATCAGGAAGTGGACGGCCTCGCTCACCAGCAGGACCGGCACCAGCCACGCCCACACGAAGAACCAACTCCCGGTCAGCACGCTCACCGCGACCGCGCCCACGACCAGGGCCAGCAGCACCCGGTACTCGTTCTGGATGGCCCGCGTGGCCCGCGGCCGGCCCACGGCGGGTATCGGGCGCCGGAACAGGCCGCGGCCGAGGTTGCGCACGACGTCGGCGTACCGGCCGAGGTGGAACGCGGCGAAGGCGAACCCGTGCACGCTGTCCAGGCCGCGGAAGCGGTAGTTGAAGAACTCGAGGTTCTTCTCCGTGCCCAGGTAGGCGTGGTGCCTGAGGTGCTCGTACTTGTAGTGGGAGAAGGCGCTGAACATGAACATCCCGCTGACGAACCCCCACAACCGGTTGGCCCACCGGGAGCGGAACGCGTGCTCGTGCAGGCACTCGTGCTGCAACTCCACGAGGTAGGCGTACAGCACGCCGAGCACCGGGACGCAGACGGTGATCGTCGCGGGGCCGGGCAGTTCCAGCAGGGCCGTGTAGCAGACGACGATGACGCCGAAGGAGAGGGCGATCTTCGTCGCGAACCGGCCCGGACGGCGTTCGAAGTACGTCATCGGCAGTCCGCGCCGGGTGTCGGCGCCGCGCACCGGGGCGAGCAGGACATCCTGGAAGCCGTCCAGGTTGAGTGGTTCGTCGTCCCGCGGGGCCGTGGATGGCATGGCGGATCCTCTCTCTTGGGTTCTCTTCGGAGTTCGCCGGTTTTCTTCTGCGGATGTGTGCTGGAACGTCAGGGAGCGAGCGTTCGGCTCGCGTTCAGTGAGGTGCCCACGGTCGGGGCGAGCCGGTAGCGCGCCCGCCCGATGGGGTCGCGGCCGAGTCCGGGCCTTCGGGGCCCGTGGTGTGCCTCGGCCGCGGCGAGGAGTTCTGCCGGGACGCCGCGCAGCCGCAGCGGCCCGGTGCCGCGCCCCGTTCCGGTGCTGTCGCGGACGCGGTAGGCGGCGGTCCAGTCGAGGACTCCGTCGGTCGTACGGGCCCGCGGGGCCAGGGAGTCGACGATCAGCGCCCGCGGTGGCGGTGCCGTGACGGGCAGCCGCCCGGTGTCGGCGTCCGGCCGGTCTCCGGCCGCGAACTCGCCGAAGGTGCCGTGCGGTACGAGCCACAGCGCCGGATCGCCGAGCAGTTCGCAAGCCTGGTCGAGGTCGGCGCGGGTACGGCCGCCCGTCAGCTCGGGTGGCAGCAGCGGCAGGGACAGGTCGTGGGGCGGGTACGGGGACACGGCAGGGGGAGCTGTCCGGGCGCCCGGTGCTGAACCGCCCCGCGCCTCCTGGACCGCGGCCGTCAGGGCCAGCAGGGCGGACGGGCCGAACAGGACGGGGTCGTCGGCGCGGATCTCGTCCGGGTCCGCGGCCCGGACCCAGGGCAGCGCGTCCTCGGGGGCCGCTCCGTCCCCCAGGTGGAGCACGTGGTCGCCGTCCCGGACCAGGAGATAGGCACGGTCGCGCGTGAGCACCGTACGGCCGTCGCACTCGATCTCGGTTCCGGTGCGGCCCGCCTCGACGAGAAGCCCGTCCTCGCGGAGTACGGGGCGGGACTTCTCCGCCAGGACGCGCCAGGCGGCGTGTGCCCGGCCGGCCTGGTCCGCTCCCTCGGTGTCCGCCGGGTGGGCGGCGAGCCGCCACTCGCCGGGTGCGCCGGACTCCGCCCGCAGGACGAGGTCGGTGCGTGACTCCCGGCCCGTGGGTGACACGCGTACGGCGGTGTGGCGGCGGACCACGCGGATCGCCGTCATGACGCGCACCGCAGCGCGGAGAACCGGACGGCCGGCGCGCACGTCCCGACGTCGAACAGCATCTGGCGGTCCTTTCCGCACAGGGCGTTGTCCGTGAACTCGCCGCGGTCGCCGAGCTCGACGATCCGGGTCAGGACGTCGGCCCGCTCCCGGACACGGCCCGTCACGTAGTCCCCGGTACGGCGACCGGAGCGGATCAGCTCACCGAGCACCAGCCGGGCCTCGACGGTGTCGCCGAACCGGATGCCGTCGGCCAGCCGGTGGACGAGCAGGCCGTGGCCGACGTTCTCCACCAGCTCGTCCAACGCGGTGCCGCCCGGTCGGCAGACCAGGTTGGACATACGCGGCAACGGGCGTTGGAGCACCGACGCGGCACGCCCGTTGGCGGTGGGCATCGCTCCGGCGCGCGCGGCGCTGGCGGCGCTGTGCAGCTGCCGTACGAGGACGCCGTCCACGACGATCCGCTGCCGGCCCAGAGCGGTGATGCCGTCGTCGTCCCTGTCGTAGTGGGCGGGGCCGCCCTCGGCGAGCGGATCGTCGTCGAGGCAGACCAGCTCGCCGGCCACCCGGCAGCGCAGGCGGTGGCTGAGCACCGGCGTGCCGTCGGGGGCGCCCTCGGCGAAGTGGCCGGCGGCCTCGTGGAGCAGGACACCGGCCGCCTGCGGCGACAGGACGGCGGGCGGGGCACCCGTCTCCAGCGGCCCGGCCCGGTCCACCGCCGCCAGCAGCCAGTCGGTCGTGTCGAGCCAGGCGGGTTCGGGGAGCCGGGCGGCGCCCGGGCCGCGTCCGCTGCGGCCGACCGGGACGGTACGGCCGCCGCGGGTACGGAGGTCTCCGGTGAGCGACCAGACCCGGCGCCGCTGGGGCACCGGGTCGCCCGTGCCGGGCCCGGCGACGACCCGGACCGACGACGTCTGCGTGTAGTGCAGGCGGTTTCCCGGACCGAAGCGGGTGCGCAGTGCGGCCAGGGCCGCCGCGGCCTCGCCGTGGTCGTCCAGCGGTTCGGGGTCCGGCAGCGGCAGCCGCCAGGGCGCGGGTGGCGGACCGGAGAAGATCCGCACGTCCGCACCAGCCCGCTCCAGACGTCCGCCGTGGAAATCCGTTCGGTGGGCGCGGCCCTCACCGCCGTCGGCCGTCAGGACCGCGCCGAGGGCCCGTTCGACGCGCACCACCTCCGCGGCCGTCACGTCAGCGCGCCTCCGCTTTCTTGCGGGGGACGCGGACGGGGGCGTCCAGTGCCTGGGGGCCGGGGCGGGGCGGTGTCCCCGTGCCGTTCGCGGGCGCGGGGCGGGCCGGGGTCCGTGTGGGAGCCGGGCCGTCCAACGCCTTGGCGCCCGGCGGGCTTTCCAGTGCCTTGGCGCCTGCAGGGCACTCCAGCAGGAGGCCCATGCCGGCCAGGGAGCGGATCAGTCCGAGGCCGTGGTCGAGCGTCCGCTGCGGGTCCCGCTCGGCGGTGGACTCGGGGAACGCCTCGGCGATGAGCTCCCGGGCGGTGCGCCGGCCGTCGGCGCGCTCCAGGAAGGTGCGGGCCGCCCGCCCCAGCTGGATGGTCTCGATCTTGTCCGCGGCACTCTTGCGCGTCACGACGTACGCGCCGCCGTCCGAGGCCGCCCGGACGGTCTCACCGCGCAGCAACTCCTGGAGGTCGTACGGGAACTCCGCGCCGAGGAAGTCCCCGGGCCGCAGCGCGGACTCGGGGCCCACGGTGGACGCGGCAGGGCGGGGACCGGGGGCCGGGAGATTCGCGGCGTCCAGCCGCATCATCTCGTAGCGCACCAGCGCGGCGACGGGGCTGTCCTCGATGCCCAGCCGGGCGATCTCCTCCTGGGCGAAGACCAGCAGGTCACGGGGCTCGCACTGGTGGCGGTAGCGGGTGCCGGGCGAGTGCTGGTCGTTGTAGCGCTCGATCCAGGCGACCCAGCGTTCGAACCAGGCGAGCGGCGAGTCGTAGTGGGCGAGCAACTGGGGCCACAGCGAGGCCAGGACGACGACATGGCCGGAGAGCTCCTCGGCCGCGTCGATCAGGGCCTCGTTGATGTCCGGGCTGGCGAAGCGGTAGTCGGTGCAGAACAGGTCCTTGTGTTCCCTGCGGTACTGCTGGATCTGCGCCATCCGGGACTCGGTCACCGGGGCGTCGTAGTACTCGGCCGGCCGGTTGAGGGTCTTCTCGTACTGGCGGAACATCGGTGACTGGTGCAGCGGGACCAGCGTGAACAGCTGACTGCGGCCCTCGCCCTCCTGGAGGAACTGGAAGAACCGGGTCAGCGTGTCGTTGAGCGTCTCGCGGGTCTCGGTGGGGTAGCCGACGATGAAGCCGGCCACGGGGCGGACGCCCGCCGCCTTGGTGGCCTTGACGACCTTGAGGCACTGTTCGAGGTCGAGGTTCTTCTTGATCCACCGCTGCATCTTCGGCGAGCCGCTCTCGATGCCGTAGTAGATCTCCTCGCAGCCCGCGGCGCCCATCTTCTGCAGCAGTTCGGCGTCGATGACGTCGGTACGGGTGCTGCAGCCCCAGGTGACGCCGACGTCGCGGGCGATCATCTCGTCGCAGAACCGGTGCGTCCAGTTGCGGTCGCAGGTGAAGATGTCGTGGGAGAAGTTGACGCTGGTCCGGCCGAACGCGTCCCGTACGTACTCCATCTGCCGGACGATGTCGTCGATCGGCCGCATCCGGAACCGCCGCTCCCAGAACGGCGCGGTGGCGCAGAACGAGCACTTGAAGGGACAGCCGCGGCCCACATCCAGATACAGGTTGGCATCGGTCGTCATGTCGAAGGCGTAGTAGGCGGGCCACGGCAGGTCGGCCATGTCCTTCACCAGCGGTCGGTCGGAGTTGACCACCGACTCGCCCTTGCGGCGGTACGTCACTCCGCGCACGTCGGCCGGGTCGCCGCCCGCGTGCAGGGTGCTGAGCAGTTCGCTGAAGGTCAGTTCGCCCTCGCCCCGCACGATGAAGTCGGCCCACGGGAACCGCTCGAGGAACTCGGCGCTGATCGGAGTCACGGCCGGTCCACCGAGGCAGACCAGGGTGTCCGGGGAGCGCCGTTTGACGGCCTGGCCGATGAGTACGGTGTGCGAGAGGGAGTCCGCGTCGGTCATCAGGCCGACCAGGGAGTCGCCGGCGGCCAGCACCGAGGCGGCGATGTCGTCGTAGAGCGCGTCGGTGTTGGGAATGGTGCCGTCGACGAGGAGCCGGTTGACCTCGACGACATTGATGTCGGCGGGGACGCCCGCGGTGTCGGCCGACGCCTTGAGGGAGAGCAGTCCGACCGGCACGAACGTCTGCATGGGCATCGGGTCGCCGGGCCTGGTGTGCAGCGACATGCCGCCGTGGTTGAGGTGCAGGCTGCTGATCAGGCCGACCTTCATCATGCCGACCGCCCCGGCTCGGAAGCGGTGACGTCCGTCTGTGGCCGCCGCAGTTCGACCAGCGGCTCGGACATGATGCGCTCGCGGAACAGTTCCTCCCGGCGGATGATGCTCTGCCGTTGGAACTCGGTGGTGCCACAGCCGTCGTAGCTGCCGTTGAGGATGCTGGACTGGCTCGGGCAGCGGCCGGTGCAGAAGTACTTGTCGTCGTTGATCGGGCAACCGTCGCAGGTGTCCTTGTAGTTGTCCCAGGTGATCTTGCGGATGAGCCAGTCTTCGTCGTTCCAGATCTCGGCGAACGGTGTCATCTGCACGTTCCCGCCGGCGAGCACTTTGTTGCCCGCGCAGGTGCTGCACGGGAACACGTCACCCGACGAGCTGACGTAGCACACCCCGCGGCCGCTCATGCAGCGGCGCGTGGCGAAGACCATGGTGTAGAGGAAGTCCAGGACCTTGCCCGCGCACAGGCCGAGGGTCTCGTCCTTCTGCCGGGCCCACTCCTCCTCCTCGATCCAGAAACGCGCCGTGTTCTCCACGTCGTGCACGGTGCTGGCGAGATCGCGGTGCAGGGCTCCGCGGCCCATGGGAATGAAGGGCACACTGCGCAGGCTGATGTCGTTGTCCCGCGCCCAGTTCAGGATGATCGGCAGGTCGTCCACGTTCTGGTGCGTGGTGGTGGTCATGACGCTGGTGTTGAAGCCGCGGTCGCGCAGCTCGGCCAGCCGACGGGTGACGTAGTCGAACTCGCCCTCGTTGCGGTACTTCCCCTCTCCGTGCAGGCCGTCGATGCTCATGCTGACGATGACGTCGTCCTGCGGGAGCCGCTTGATGATCGCCTCGGTCAGCGTGGTGCCGTTCGTGGGGATCCCGACGACGAACCCGAGGTCGTAGGCGCGCTGCACGATATCGCTGAAATCGGGGTGAATGGTGGGCTCACCCCCCGTGATGATGAGCGAGAAGACACCCATCTCGGCCCATTCGTCGAGCAGTGCCATGATCCGCTCGGTGGGCAGCTCGGTACTGCGGGCCTTTCCGCCTTCGACGAAGCAGTGCGGGCAGCGGAGATTACAGGTCCGGGTTATCTCCAGCCAGACCATCGCGGGTGCCCGGAAGCGGAATTCGGTGTCCACGGAGAGGCGGTCGATGAGGTGATCCGCACAGCGCTCTGGGGGTTCTCCCGCGCGCAAAAGAGGCTCCACCCCCTCGTCGTACATGGCCATCGAACCGTCCGGGAAAGCGGCCAGCCAGCCGAAGTCCTCCCGCCGGTAACGGATGAGCGGCCGGGCTTTCTCCGGGAGTCGTCGGGCGTATTCGGGCGTGCAGGTCACGATGTTCTGCAACAACGTACCCCTCCAGGATCCAGGACTTCCAGAAATCCATAAACGTGTGCTCTGACAACGCGGTGCCGGTATGCGTGAACAGGACGAGCGGAAACGTGTAAGGGTGGATCTGGGACGACGGCAGGGCGTGCGGGGTGCTGGGACCCGTACGGGACGGGCCCCAGCGGTGCCGGAACATCCGGCCTGGAGTGCCTACTTCGGAGTGCCTATTTTGGAGTGCCTACTTCGGAGTGCCGACGGTGCTGGCCGTGGTGGCCGTGCGCTCCTCGATGATCGCGATCTCCTCAAGCGCCCGCTCCGGCGTGTCGGGCACGGCCGGCATCTCCTGGGGGGAGATGTGCAGGTGCGCGATGCGGAGCGCCCCACGGGAGTCGCGGGTCACCACGAGGGTCTCGCGCAGGTACTGCTGCTCGTCGCCGAGGGCGACGCGGGAGTGCAGGCTGACCAGTGCCGCGTCCCCCATGATGCGGATCTCGGGGGACAGGAGCTGGCTGCGACGGGTGGTGCCCGGCGTCAGCGCGAACACCCGCTGGAACTCCTCGCGGCTGTCGATGCGGTTCGGGGACGACTGGACGAAGAACGTCGCGTCGGCCGCGAACAGCTTGAAATAGTCGGGGCTGCTGTTCTCGTAGGTGGTCTGGTACTCGCCGAGAAGCTGATCGACAGCTTCCCGGGTGATGGTGTCCGTGCCGACGGACGCCATGAAATCAACGGTCATTCGGAGAACTCCCTCTGACTCGTTCCGCTTTGACTGCACGCGAAAACACGAGCAGTTGAAGAGCCCGAATGGACAGTTCCGATGGAGCATCAATGCCGAGATGGCGAGCAGCCCGGACCCATGCTTGCCCGCTGTGCAAACATGGCCAGCGCAGAGCCCAGGAACCTACCCCTGGCAGATCGCAACGGTCCGATTTGAGCTCTTGTGATTCCTGATTGAAGGCCGATAGGTGTAGGCCTGTCAACGCCCCGGGTGTCCTGTTACAGACCGGATCACTCGATCAATTCCGGCCCCGCGGCCCACGACTGGCGGAATTCGGACCGGAAGTAGCGGCATTCAGACCGAATACGCAGTCCGAATATCGCCGCCCCGCGCGACGGCGTCCGCCCGTCCCGCGACGCCGTTCCCCGCCCGCCTCGCCGCGCCGGGACTGTGCCGAAATACCGTGCCCGACCAGTCGCACCCGCCCGCCCAGCGCCAGGCGGCACGCCTCCTCCGATGTCCCCGGCCGTCCTGGTACGCCCTGTGGGCGACGACCCGGTACGGAGCATCCGCCGCCGAGATCAGGCCACGGCACGTTGTCAACAACCGTGCCGCAGCGGGGCTGTTGAGATTCCAGCCGAACTAACCAATTTTTAACCTTGGCGGTACACCGTCCGCTTGATCGAATTCGAGACCGGGCCGAGGCCTCGGTTCTGCGCCGTCCTGAAGCGTCGTGTGCTTCGGCCTGCCTCGTGTGCGGTGTTCATTGTCGGGTTGCCAACTCCCGTGCGACGGAGCACTGTTCACGCGCGAGAGGCCGACTGGCTTCCCGGGTACGAGAGTTCGTGCCCGGTACGGTCGGCAACGCGGCCGCCGCCCAGCAACAGCACGACATGGCGGGCGACTTGATGGACACCCTCGCCCTGACCCTGCGCACCGGGCCGGCATCATCCCGCCGCGCGCCAAGGGAACGAAACCCTGGCAGTGGGCGGCGGCCCCGAAGGACGGCTTCCACGTGCTGCGGCACACTTATGCCTCGCTCATGCCGGCGGCCGGAGAATCCGTCGTGACCTTGGCACGGTGGCTCGGGCACTCTTCGCCCGCGATCACCTTGGTTACTATGCTCACTTCATGCCGGAGGCCGGAAGCAAGGGGCGAACCACCATCGACGGACTGCTCGGGAAGCGGGGAGAACCGCATGCCAGTCGAAACTCCCCAGATTCTCCCCAGGACCGTTGACGGGCGATTCCCGCTGCTGCGCCTCTCCGGCAATCGTCGTGGATTGCAAGGTTGAAGAGACGGGTGGCCTGGGAGAATGCTGAAAGAGGTCACCGCGACCCGCTATATCGCGCCCCTGCGTGAGGGTGGCTCGCTGCCGGGACTCGTCGAGGCCGACGATCTCGGGACGTACGTCGTGAAGTTCACCGGCTCGGCGCAGGGTCGCAAGGCGCTGGTCGCCGAGGTGATCGTCGGTGAGCTGGCGCGGGCGCTCGGTCTGAGATTCCCCGAGCTGGTCCTCGCGCACTTCGACCCGGCGATCGCCGAGAGCGAGCCCCACCAGGAGGTGCGGGAGCTGCACGGCGCGAGCGCCGGTCTCAACCTCGGCATGGACTATCTGCCGGGCGCGAAGGACTTCACCCCGGAGGTCGCGAAGGAGTTCCGCGTCGACCCCCTCGAAGCCGGCCGGATCATCTGGCTCGACGCCCTCACGGTCAACGTCGACCGCACCGTGCACAGCTCCAACCTCATGATCTGGCCCACGTTCGGCATCGCGCCCCCGCGCCTCTGGCTGATCGACCACGGCGCGGCCCTCGTCTTCCACCACCGCTGGGACGCCTCGGAACCCACGAAGGCGTACGACTTCCGCCACCACGCCCTGGGCCACTACACCCCCGACGTACGCGCGGCGGATGCCCAACTCGCGCCGAAGGTGACGGAGGAGCTGCTGCGGGAAATCGTCGCCGAGGTGCCGGACGCCTGGCTGCCCACCGAGGACGGCTTCGCGTCGCCCGACGAGGTCCGCGACGCCTACGTCCGCTACCTCCACGCGCGCGTGCGGGCCTCCGCCGCCTGGCTCCCCACCGACTTCCCCACCCGGGAGGAACTCGCCGCCGAGGAGGCACTCCGCGCGGCGAAGACACAGCGAGGCCGCCCGAACTGGCTCAAACGGGTCCCCGACCTGCACGGCAAACCGGCGGCGGAACAGGATTGGTCGGTGCACCTCGGATGACGGACGTTCCCCTGACGGCGGACACACAGCAAACGGCGGACACACAGCGCGTCGAGATCGAGTACTGCACCCAGTGCCGCTGGCTGCCCCGCGCCGCCTGGCTGGCCCAGGAACTACTGACGACCTTCGAGGCGGAATTGACAGAGCTGTCCCTGAAGCCCGGCAAGGGCGGGATCTTCGTCGTACGCGTCAACGACGAGACCGTCTGGGACCGCCGCGAGCAGGGCTTCCCCGAGCCCACCGCCGTCAAGCAGGCCGTACGCGACCGAGTGGCCCCGGGAAAGTCCCTGGGCCACTCGGACAGGGCCGCGCAGGAGTAGGTCAGCCCGCGAGCCGGGTCAGCCCTTGAGCTGCTCGTACGCCGGGAGGGTCAGGAAGTCGGCGTAGTTCTCGTCCAGGGCGACCTGGAGGAGCAGGTCGTGGGCCTGCTGCCAGTGGCCGGCCGCGAAGGTCTCCTCGCCGATCTCGGCGCGGATGGCGGCGAGTTCCTCGGCGGCGACCTTGCGGGCCAGCTCCGGGGTGGCCGTCTCGCCGTTCTCGAACTCGACGCCCGCATTGATCCACTGCCAGATCTGGGAGCGGGAGATCTCGGCGGTGGCCGCGTCCTCCATGAGGTTGAAGATGGCGACGGCGCCGAGGCCGCGCAGCCAGGCCTCGATGTACCGGATGCCGACCTGGACGGCGTTGACGAGGCCGGGGTACGTGGGCCTGGCGTCGAGGGAGTCGACGGCGATCAGGTCGGCGGCCTTGACGTCGACGTCCTCGCGGAGGCGGTCCTTCTGGTTGGGCTTGTCGCCGAGGACGGCGTCGAAGGAGGCCATCGCGATCGGGACCAGGTCGGGGTGGGCGACCCAGGAGCCGTCGAAGCCGTCGCCCGCCTCGCGGTCCTTGTCGGCCTTGACCTTCTCGAACGCGACCTTGTTGACCTCCTCGTCGCGCCGCGACGGGATGAACGCGGCCATGCCGCCGATCGCGTGCGCGCCGCGCTTGTGGCAGGTGCGGACGAGGAGCTCGGTGTACGCCCGCATGAACGGGGCCGTCATCGTCACCGCGTTGCGGTCCGGGAGGACGAACTTGGCGCCGCCGTCACGGAAGTTCTTCACGATGGAGAAGAGGTAGTCCCAGCGGCCCGCGTTCAACCCCGAGGCGTGGTCGCGCAGTTCGTAGAGGATCTCCTCCATCTCGTACGCGGCCGTGATCGTCTCGATCAGGACGGTCGCGCGGACGGTGCCCTGCGGGACGCCGACGTGGTCCTGCGCGAAGACGAAGACCTCGTTCCAGAGGCGGGCCTCCAGGTGCGACTCCGTCTTCGGGAGGTAGAAGTACGGGCCCTTGCCGAGGTCGAGCAGCCGCTGGGCGTTGTGGAAGAAGTACAGGCCGAAGTCGACGAGCGCGCCGGGGACGGGAGTGCCGTCGGCGTCGACGAGGTGGCGCTCGTCGAGGTGCCAGCCGCGCGGGCGCATGACGACCGTGGCCAGCTCCTCGTCGGGGCGCAGGGCGTACGACTTGCCGGTGCGCTCGTCGGTGAAGTCGATGTTCCGGGTGTAGGCGTCGGCCATGTTCACCTGGCCGAGGACCACGTTCTCCCAGGTGGGCGCGGAGGCGTCCTCGAAGTCCGCGAGCCAGATCCTGGCGCCCGAGTTGAGGGCGTTGATCGTCATCTTGCGGTCGGTGGGGCCGGTGATCTCGACGCGGCGGTCGTCCAGGGCCGCGGGGGAGGGGGCCACCTTCCAGGAGTCGTCGGCGCGGATCGCGGCGGTCTCCGGGAGGAAGTCCAGCGTGGAGGTGCGGGCGATCTCGGCACGGCGCTCCGCGCGGCGGGCCAGCAGCTCGTCACGCCGGGGCGTGAACCGGCGGTGCAGTTCGGCCACGAAGGCGAGGGCGGCGGGGGTGAGAACCTCGTCCTGGCGGGGCAGGGGCTCGGCGTCGACGATGGCCAGCGGGGACGGCGCTGGTGCGGACATGAGCTGTCACTTCCTTCAGCGGGCGTGGCAACCGGGTGTCAGTCGACCCGGGTAGGGCTGTGAACGCCCTCGGATGAGTGGGGCACTTCTGAAAAGTGGATACTAGTTTCCTCATGGTGGAAGTTCAATGTTTTGTTGATGTCGAGATTCTTCGGGTCGAGGGATAGTGGCTCCCCGTGTCAATACGCTCACGGAGCGTGGCGCGGCTGGCGCGACCCGGTCGGGCGCGGCTCACTCCAGGTGGACCAGATCGGCCTCCGTGTCGATGTCGTACGGCCGCGCCACGTCCCCGCACTCGACGAGCGTGATCGCCTCGTCGTGCGCCTTCAGATAGGCGCGTGCCCCTCGGTCCCCCGTGGCAGTCGCCGCGACGGCGGCCCAGTGGGCGGCGCCGAAAAGGACGGGGTGGCCCCGGCGGCCGTCGTAGGCGGCCGCGACGAGCGCGGTGCCGGACCGGCGCGACAATGGCGACAATGGATCGGGCGGGCTGTCGGCCCGGCTCGGCGACGGGTCCGGCGGGCCGCCGGGATCGCACGCGGCGAGGACGCGGGCCACCGCCTCCGGTCCGATGCCCGGCTGGTCGACGAGCGAGATCAGGACGGCGTCGGCGCCCGTCCCGGTCAGCGACTCCAGTCCGGCCCGCAGTGACGAGC
The DNA here is from genome assembly GCF_042802555.1 of Streptomyces sp. NPDC057474. Classification (NCBI taxonomy): domain Bacteria; kingdom Bacillati; phylum Actinomycetota; class Actinomycetes; order Kitasatosporales; family Streptomycetaceae; genus Streptomyces; species Streptomyces sp. NPDC057474. Next base: position 12,713 of record NZ_JBHVDX010000145.1, read on the forward strand.
CCATGCCTTCGGCCCACTCCGGGTTCTCGACCAGTACGCAGCCGGGCAGTTCGGCCCGGGCGCGTACGGTCGCGGCCTCGGCCCCCAGGACCACATGGATCCGGGCGCAGCCGCCCGCCCGCAACACCGCGACCGCGTGTTCGACCAGGGGGCGGCCGTGGTGGGTCAGCAGGGCCTTGGGGCGGCCGCCGAGGCGCCGCCCGCCGCCGGCGGCCAGCAGCAGCCCGACGACCTCGCTCCTGCCGGCCTCCGCGTCAGGGGCCGTGTGGCGGGCCGTGTGCCGGGGTGGGTTCTGGGCCTGGTGGTGCGTCATGTCTCCTTGCATACCCGACCCGGCGTGGGTGTTCCGTGACGCGGGACGGACCGGGGGCCGGCTTTGTGATGCCCGGGGACTGAATTTCAGTCCCCGTAGTGGCGCTCGCCACACTGATTGGCGTTTACTGGCCCGCGCCACCCCCGGCGCCCGACCGACGCCACGGGGCGGTCGGCCGTACTTGGGCGTGCGGCCATGACTCGCGCACAAGGGAGTGGGCGAGGGGGGAGAGAGCTGTGTTGCGGAGCTTGGGACAGAGGTCAGTGACCGGCAGTGATGAGGATCCGAGGGTGGCGGGGTTGCGCTCGGCCGTGTCGCGGCTGCGTCGTGAACTGGCCGCGCATCCGGCCGAGTTCCCCGACCGGGGGATCGCCGAGGATGAGCTGGCGGCGCTCGCGGCGATGGCTGTCACCGGTATGCCCGAGGTGCCGCGGTTGCGTCGGTCTCTGTTGCTGATCGCGGGGTCCATCGGGTCGGTGAGTGCGTTGGCGAGGGGGCTGGCGGAGGTTCGTACGGCGGTGGAGTTGTTCGGGGAGCCGCCGCGGCGTTGAGCGGGCTTCTTCGCCCCCGCCGCCCTACCCGTCAGGGGCTGCGCCCCTTCGACCCCCAGCCGCGGGTTGGTTGTGGTTGCTCGCGCAGTTCCCCGCGCCCCTAAACAGATCAGGGGGCTGCGCCCCCACCTACCCGCGGCCCACCATCGAGGTCGTCAGCTCCCCGCCACCGAACTCGCCAGCGCCTCGGACAGTTCCACCGCCACCTGCTGCAGCACCGGCACGATGCGTTCCGTCGCGGTCTCGGTGACGCGGCCCGCCGGCCCGGAGATGGAAATGGCCGCGGCGGTGGGGGAGTTGGGGACGGAGACGGCGAGGCAGCGGACGCCGATCTCCTGTTCGTTGTCGTCGACCGCGTAGCCGAGGGTGCGTACGTCGTCGAGGGCGGCGAGGAAACCGTCGGGCGTGGTGATCGTCTTGTCCGTGGCGGCCGGCATGCCCGTACGGGCCAGCAGGGCGCGGACCTCGTCGGCCGGGAAGTCGGCGAGAAGGGCCTTGCCGACGCCGGTGGAGTGGGGCAGCACACGGCGGCCCACCTCGGTGAACATCCGCATGGAGTGCTTGGACGGCACCTGGGCGACGTACACGATCTCGTCGCCGTCGAGGAGTGCCATGTTCGCCGTCTCGCCGGTCTCCTCGACGAGGCGTGCAAGGTAGGGGCGCGCCCAGGTGCCGAGCAGCCGGGACGCGGACTCGCCGAGGCGGATCAGGCGCGGGCCGAGGGCGTACCGCCGGTTGGGCTGCTGGCGGACGTAGCCGCAGACGACCAGCGTCCGCATCAGCCGGTGGATGGTCGGCAGTGGCAGCCCACTGCTCGCGGACAGTTCGCTGAGCCCCACCTCGCCGCCGACGTCCGCCATCCGCTCCAGCAGATCGAAGGCGCGCTCGAGGGACTGGACACCACCCGAGGGCGACTTGGTGGACTCGGTGGTGCTGGCGCTGGCGCTGGACGTCGGCACGGGCGCGGTCCTTTCGGGTGGCGGGCGAGATCGCAGCCTACCGGGCAGTTCGTTGACTACTTGCTTGTACGTCACTACGTTCTGCTCAGTGGAAATCTAATTCCGTCTTGTGAAAATATCCAGAGGGGAGACGTTGGAGGCAGAGTGGAGGGGTGTGCCCTTGACGGGGCGGAGGTGGGGGTGAAAACTCCTTCAACAGAACGTTGAATTCCGTTACGCGGAAGTAAATACCGTTACGCGGAAGTGAACAGCGGTGCGGCGAGAGGGGTTCCCGGTGTCCGAGGCTGAACTGGTGTTGCGCTCGACGCGTGTCATCACCCCCGACGGATCGCGCCCCGCCGCGGTCGCCGTCGCGGCCGGCACGATCACGGCCGTCCTCCCGTACGACGCCGACGTACCGTCCGGCGCCCGCCTGGAGGACCTCGGCGACCACGTCCTGCTGCCCGGCCTCGTCGACACCCATGTGCACGTGAACGACCCCGGCCGCACCCACTGGGAGGGCTTCTGGACCGCCACGCGCGCCGCGGCGGCCGGCGGCATCACCACCCTCGTCGACATGCCCCTCAACTCCCTCCCGCCGACCACCACGGTCGACCACCTCCGTACGAAGCGGGAGGTCGCCGCCGGCAAGGCCCACATCGACGTCGGCTTCTGGGGCGGTGCCCTGCCCGACAACGTCAAGGACCTGCGGCCGCTGCACGACGCCGGGGTCTTCGGCTTCAAGGCGTTCCTGTCGCCGTCGGGCGTGGACGAGTTCCCGCACCTCGACCAGGACGGGCTCGCCCGCTCCCTGGCCGAGATCGCCGGCTTCGGCGGACTGCTCATCGTCCACGCCGAGGACCCGCATCACCTCGACGCGGCCCCGCAGCGGGGCGGCCCCAGGTACGCCGACTTCCTCGCCTCCCGCCCGCGCGACGCCGAGGACACCGCCGTCGCGACCCTCATCGCCCAGGCCCGGCGGCTCGACGCACGCGTCCACGTCCTCCACCTCTCGTCCAGCGACGCGCTCCCCCTGATTGCCGAGGCCAAGCGGGACGGCGTACGGATCACCGTCGAGACCTGCCCGCACTACCTCACCCTCACCGCCGAGGAAGTCCCGGACGGGGCAAGCGAGTTCAAGTGCTGCCCGCCCATCCGGGAGTCCGCCAACCAGGACCTTCTGTGGCAGGCCCTCGCGGACGGCACGATCGACTGCGTGGTCACCGACCACTCCCCGTCCACGGTCGACCTGAAGACCGACGACTTCGCCACCGCCTGGGGCGGCATCTCCGGCCTGCAGTTGAGCCTCGCGGCGGTCTGGACCGAGGCCCGCGAGCGCGGCCACGGCCTGGAGGACGTGGTCCGCTGGATGTCGTCGCGGACGGCCGAACTCGTCGGCCTGGACGACCGCAAGGGCGCCATCGAGGCCGGCCGCGACGCCGACTTCGCCGTCCTCGCCCCCGACGAGACCTTCACCGTCGACCCGGCCGCACTCCACCACCGCAACCGCGTCACCGCGTACGCCGGCAGAACCCTGTACGGCGTGGTCAAGTCCACCTGGCTGCGCGGCGAACGCATCGTCGCGGACGGCGAGTTCACCGAGCCGAAGGGACAACTCCTCACCCGCACCCCCTGATTGCCCCCGCACCCGCAGCGGCGACAACCGAAAGGCAGACCTGATCATCGTGACGGCGCAGCAACACTCCCCGTTGGCGAGCTTCACCGGCGACGCGAACCCGTACGGCGGCGGTGACCCGTACGCGGACTACCGCACCGCCGACTTCCCCTTCACCCGGTACGCCGACCTTGCGGACCGCAGGCTCGGCGCCGGTGTCGTCGCCGCCAACGACGAGTTCTTCGCCCACCGCGAGAACCTGCTGGTGCCCGAGCGCGCCGAGTTCGACCCCGAGCACTTCGGGCACAAGGGCAAGATCATGGACGGCTGGGAGACGCGCCGCCGCCGGGGCGCCTCGGCCGAGCACCCCTGGCCGACGGCCGAGGACCACGACTGGGCCCTGATCCGCCTCGGCGCACCCGGCGTGATCCGCGGGATCGTCGTCGACACGGCCCACTTCCGCGGCAACTACCCGCAGGCGGTCTCCGTCGAGGGCGCGTGCGTGACCGGTTCCCCGTCGCCGGAGGAACTGCTCGCCCACGACGTGAAGTGGACGACCCTCGTCCAGCGCACCCCGGTCGGCGGCCACGCGGCGAACGGCTTCGCGGTCTCCGTCGAGCAGCGCTTCACCCACCTCCGCCTGAACCAGCACCCCGACGGCGGCATCGCCCGCCTCCGTGTCCACGGCGAGGTCGTGCCGGACCCGGCCTGGCTGGCCGCCCTCGGCACCTTCGACGTGGTCGCCCTGGAGAACGGCGGCCAGGCCGAGGACGCCTCCAACCTCTTCTACTCACCCGCCACCAACACCATCCAGCCCGGCCGCGCCCGGGTGATGCACGAGTGCTGGGAGACCCGCCGCCGCCGCGACCAGGGCAACGACTGGATCCGCTACCGCCTCGCCGCCCAGTCCGAGATCCGCGCCCTGGAGATCGACACGGCGTACCTCAAGGGCAACGCGGCGGGCTGGGCCACGGTCTCGGTGAAGGACGGCGACGACGGCGACTGGACCGAGATCCTCCCCCGCACCCGTCTGCAGCCCGACACCAACCACCGCTTCGTCCTCCCGACCCCGACCCCGACCCCGACCACCGCCACCCACGCCCGCGTCGACATCTACCCCGACGGCGGCATCTCCCGCCTACGCCTCTTCGGCTCCCTGACGGAAGCGGGCAAGACCCACTTGTCGGCCCGCCACCAAGAACTGGGCGGCTAGCCCCCTGCCCTTTTTCAGGGCGCGGGGAACGGCGCGACAGCTTGCTCATCGCGTAGAGCGTCCCGCCGGGACCGGGCACACGCTGCGTCATACACGTCCCGACGGTGATCATCCGGCCGCCGCGCCACATCTGGCCGCCGCGTCCCATCCGGGCGGCGGCGCCACATCCGGGCGGCTGCGCCACATCCGGGCGGCCGCGCCCCATCCGGGCCGCGGCGGCCTGGGACGCCAGGAAGACACCCCCGCACATTCACGGCGAGCACCCGGTCCACCTCGGCGAGCGGCAGGCTCTCCAACGGCCCCAGCACCCCGACACCGACGTTGTTCACGAGCACGTCCAGCCGCTCGCCCAGCGCCTCGGCCGCCAGCCCCACCGAACCCGCCGCCTCCTCGGCGTCCCCGGAGTCCGCCCGCAGGGCCACTCCCCGCCGCCCGAGGGCCTCCACGGCCCGTACGACCTCCTCGGCCCCGTCCTTGCCGCGCACATAGGCGACGGCCACATCCGCGCCTTCCCGGGCCAACAGCACCGCCGTCGCGGCACCGATGCCACGGCTGCCGCCGGTCACGAGGGCGACCTTGCCGTCGAGAGGCCGGTCGCCGTTCGAAAGGTTGCCGCCGTTCAGATTTCCGTTCGAAGTAGTCGCGAACGGACGTCGAGATCGGGCGAGGCCCGTCGAGGCGGCCCGACTCCTCAGCCCACCGATGAGTTGCGGGCACCACGGGGGTCTGCCCTGATGACAAAAGAGCCCACCGGACATCAGACCCCGACGGACAACGGGCCCCGACGGACAACGGGCCCCGACGGACAACGGGCCCCGACGGACAACGGGCCCCGACGGACAACGGGCCCCGACGGACAACAGGCCCCAACCGGACACCGGCTCCCACCTCAGCGCATCGAAAGCAGGCACCCGCCATGGGCAAGCTCTCCCTCACCTCCTTCATCACCCTCGACGGCGTCTACCAGGCCCCCGGCGGCCCGAACGAGGACCGCCGCGACGGCTTCGAGCACGGCGGCTGGAGCGTCCCGTACGGGGACGAGGACTTCGGACGGTTCATCGACGGAGTCTTCGGCCGCGTAGGGGCCTTCCTGCTGGGCCGCAGGACGTACGAGATCTTCGCCGCCCACTGGCCGAAGGTCACCGACCCGGCCGACCCGGTCGCGGGAAAGCTCAACTCCCTGCCCAAGTACGTCGTTTCGAACACCGTCACGAACCCGGAATGGAGCGGCACGACCGTGCTCTCCGGCGACCTCGCCAAGGAGATCACCGCCCTCAAGGAGCGCACCGACGGCGAGGTGCAGGTCCACGGCAGCGGGGACCTCGCCCAGTCGCTGCTCGCCCTCGACCTGATCGACACCGTGCACCTGCTGACGTTCCCGGTCGTCCTCGGCTCCGGGCGCCGCCTGTTCGCCGAGGGCGCTCTCCCGACGGCGTTCCGTCACGCCGGGGGCAGCATCACGAGCACCGGCGTCTCGATCCAGACGTACGAGCGCGCGGGGCGTCCCGAGTACGGCACGTACGAGCTCCCGCAGAACGCCTGACCTGCGACGGGCCTGCCCGCGGTCGACGGTGTGAAGATCGCGGGCACCCCCGTGAACTCGGGTTAACTCCCGGAAAACTTACCGGACGTGCCCGGAAAATCATGGAACTTGTCATTGACATGCCACTGTCTACGCGCGTCATCATGTGGCCATGAGATTCCCCCCACGAGCAACACGCATCGGAGCGGCGGCTGCCCTCCTGTCCGCCCTCCTCGTCGGCGGCACCGTCACCGCCGGCCCGGCGGGCGCCGCCACGACCGCAGTCGGCAGCATCTGCTACGGCGACCTGCCGTCGCAGGCGTACACCACGCTCAACCTGATCGCGCGGGGCGGCCCCTACCCGTACTCGCAGGACGGCAGCGTCTTCCAGAACCGGGAGCGCATCCTGCCGACGCAGTCCACCGGCTACTACCACGAGTACACGGTGAAGACCCCCGGCTCCTCCACCCGCGGCGCCCGCCGCATCGTCACCGGTGAGGACTACCAGGAGGACTACTACACCGCCGACCACTACGCGTCCTTCGACCTGGTCGACTACGACTGCTGATCAGGCCGATCCGGCACGACCCCGCCCGACCGTCTGTCCTTCCCCCACCGGGCAGACGCTCGGGCGGGCCGCCGGTCACTCGGACGGTCACCCGGACCTCCGGCTCTCCGCCGCCGCGAACAGGGCGAACGCCAGGACGATCAGCGCGATGCTCACATAGATCTCGTAGCCGTCCAGGGTGCTCCACCGCTGTGTCACCCCCCACTTCAGCTTGCCGGTGAGTTCGTACACCAGGCCGCCGGAGCCCTGCACCAGGGCGATGAACCCGAGAAACTCCAACAACTGCTTCATGTCCAGGATCCTCGCCCCGCGGTCCCCCCACATTCATCGGCCGCGGGGCGAGGCCTGTCCGACGGGAGTACCGATCCGCGGGGCGGTGGGCCGCCCAAAGTCGACGAGATCGCGACTTTGGTCGCGATCACCGGCGGAGGGGAGGTGGCGGAGGCCGTCTCTGCATAGATTTGTCGACCGTGAGTGGTGACAAGCCGGTACCGGAGCCCCCGACCTTCCCGGGGCGGAGCTGGCTGTTGCCGTCGGCCCTGCTCGATCCCGACCACGACCCCGACCACGGGCAGCCCGGACGGCGGCCCAAGCGGACCCCGCGCGACTGGGTCGTCGACTTCACCTGCTTCCTGCTGGCCGTGTTCATCGGTCTCCTGGCCGTGGAGACGGTCAACAACGAGCCCGACCTCCCACCGGCCCACGCCCTCCTCGACCAGGTGCTGGGCGCGCTCGCATGCGCCGCCGTCTGGCTGCGCCGGCGCTGGCCGGTCGGCCTCGCCGTGGCGATGGTCCCGGTCTGTTTCGTGTCCAACACCGCGGGCGGCGCCGGCCTGGTCGCCCTCTTCACGCTCGCCGTCCACCGGCCCTTCCGCTACGTGGCCTGGGTCGCCGCCGCCTCCGTCGCACTGACCCCGCTGTTCTTCTGGCTGCGGCCCGACCCCGACGTCAGCTACCCCTGGGCGGTGTTCCTCGCCGCGCTGCTCACCGCCGCGATCGTCGGCTGGGGCATGTTCGTGCGCTCCAAGCGGCAGCTCATGCTGAGCTTCCGGGACCGCGCCCGGCGGGCCGAGACGGAGGCGGCGCTCCGCGCCGAGCAGGCACAACGGCTCGCCCGCGAGGCCATGGCGCGCGAGATGCACGACGTCCTGGCGCACCGCCTGACGCTGCTCAGCGTGCACGCGGGCGCCCTGGAGTTCCGGCCCGACGCACCCCAGGCCGAGATCGTTCGCGCGGCGGGCGTCATCCGGGAGAGCGCCCACGAGGCCCTGCAGGACCTGAGGGAGATCATCGGCGTGCTGCGCGCGGGCGAGCCCGACGACGCGGGGCGCCCCCAGCCGACCCTCGCCGCGCTCGACACCCTCGTCTCCGAGTCCCGCGAGGCCGGTATGAAGGTCGTCCTCGACCACCACGTCACCGACCGTGCCGCCGTCCCCACCTCCGTCGGCCGCACGGCCTACCGCATCGCCCAGGAGTGCCTGACCAACGCCCGCAAGCACGCCCCCGGCGCCGAGGTCACCGTCACCGTCTCGGGCGCCCCGGGCGACGGACTCACCGTCTCCGTACACAATCCGGCGGCCCCGGGGGAGGTCCCGCCCGTCCCCGGCTCCGGCCAGGGACTCATCGGCCTCACCGAACGCGCCACGCTGGCCGGAGGCCGCCTTGACCACGGCCCCGAGCAGGACGGCGGGTTCGGAGTGCGGGCCTGGCTGCCCTGGGCCTGACCACGGGCCTTGCCTCGGGGCTGGTCATACGCAGCGCCTCGGGGCCGAATCCGGGCATCGGCGTGCGCGAGGCCGTCTCGTCCCGCATGATTGCCAGTTGACTTGTACGGCTCGTACGGCTCGTACGGCTCGTACGGCTCGTACGGCTCGTACGGCTTGTACGAGCCATCCGGTACGAAGCACCCGGTGCGCCTCGGGAGGGACAGCAGAGTGAGTTTCGGGGGACACAATCCGTATCAGCCGCCCTGGCAGCCGAACGGAGGACCGTACCCCCCGCCTCCACCGCCACCTTCGGGACCGTACGTGCCGCCCCAGCCGGGCCCACCACCCTACGGCCCCAACACCCCTTACCCGTACGGACCTTACCCCTACGTCCCCCAACCGCCGCCCACCCTCGTACGGCGGATGCGGGAGGACGAATGGCCGCCGCTGAGGGAGTTCCTGAGCGGGCTCCGGCTGCACGGCTGTCTCTGGACGATGGCCGTGATGTGCGCGTGGCCGATGGTGGTCGGCCTGCTGGTGGGCTACCCGCTTGCCCGCTCGGCCCGCCGCCCGGCCCGGCGGATCTTCCCCTCCCGCGCCCGCCACCGCCTCGTGGACGACGATGTCTCGCGGGTGCAGCGGAGGCGGGCCTGGACCGCCACCGTCATGTCGCTGCTGATCCTGGCGGCGTACGGCAAACCCGAGGACATCGACCAGGCGCAGCAGCAGTTCACGATGCGGCTGATCATCACCCCCTGGCTGCTGCTCCTGAGCGCGCCCGTGGTCGTCGTGGCCCTCTTCCGCTGGTCCTCACCGACCGCGCGACGGGCCATGCGCGCCCCTCTGCGCACCGCCGGGAAATCGGTCCTGTGGTACGTCGGCGCCTTCACGACGGTGCCGCTCCTCGGCGGAGCGATCTACTACACACGCACGTACATGGGGAAGGACGTGAGCGTCTGGGCGCCGCTCGCCCTCCTCGTGCCACTGCTCTGGGTGCTGCTCTTCATCGTCTTCGCCTCGGGGCCCGCCGTGCGCAGCGCCTTCAACACCGCCGACGTGCACCCGGCGCTCCCGGCGCTGCTCACCGGCGCCCTGGTGTGGGAGTTCTCCGCCATCAACCTGGCCGTCGGCGGGCTGCCGCCGGGCCCGCCCGTGGTCCAGCTCGCCGCCCTCATCGGCGGCCCGGCCTCGGTGACCGCCGTCGCGTGGTGGGAGGTACGCCGCCTGCGTACCCGGCACGGGGTACGGCTGCGCGGCTGAGGGGCGACCGACCGGCGCCGATCGAGCGGCAGTCGGCGGACGCCGGCCGGCCGAGGGCCCCGCCGGCGTCCGATCAAGCCATACGCGGCACGACGCGCTGCCCTGCCGATCCGTACACCCACGCGGACGCCTCGTCGATGAAGTCGCCGGGGAAGCCGAGGCGGAAGGCGGTGGTCTCCTCCAGCCGGGCCAGCACCTCCTCGGGGAGGACGAGCCGGGCGGCGCCCAGGTTGTCCATGAGCTGCTCGACGCGCCGGGCGCCGAGGATGGGGTGCACGGCGGGGGAGTGGGCCATGGTCCAGGCGATGGCGATCTGGGCCGGAGTGGCGTCGAGTTCGTCCGCGGCGGTCTGCACGGCCTCCGCGACCGCGCGCTCGCGCTCCCCGATCGCCTCGGCGGACAGCCGGGTCGCGGTGCCCGGGGCCACCCCGCCCGGGCGGGTGTACTTGCCGGACAGGACGCCGTTCTGCAGGGGGCTCCAGGCGGCCACCGACATGCCGAACGCCTCCGCCATCGGCAGCAGCTCGCGCTCGATGTCCCGGTTGAGCAGGCTGTACGGCACCTGGAGCGCCGAGAGCGGCGACCAACCCCGCCATTCGGCCAGGGTGTTGGCGCGCGAGACCACCCACGCCGGGGCGTCCGAGATGCCGACGTACAGCACCTTCCCGGACCGTACGGCGTCGTCGAGGGCGCGCATCGTCTCCTCGACCGGGGTGTTCCGGTCCCAGATGTGCACCCAGTAGATGTCGACGTAGTCCGTCCTGAGGCGCCGCAGGCTCGTCTCCAGGGACAGCGCGAGGTTCTTGCGGTGGTTGCCCGCTGCGTTGGGGTCGCTGCCGTCACGGGAGACGGTGTACTTGGTGGACAGCACGAACCGGTCGCGCCGCCCCTTGAGCAGCTCACCGACGATCCGCTCGCTCTCCCCGCCCCGGTAGTTGACCGCCGTGTCGATCACATTGCCGCCGGCCTCCGCGTACACGTCGAGGATCCGCGCGCACTCCTCCCGGGGCGCCCCCACCCCGCCCTGCTCCCCGAACGTCATGGCGCCCAGGAACAGCTCGGAGACGCGGAGCCCGGTCCGGCCCAGGAGTCGGTAACGCACCCAAAACCTCCGTCAGTTGAATGCCGTACCGGCCGACACTAACGGGTCGGCCCATGACAACGCGGCGGTCCGGGCGAAGCGTCATTACGGTAGTGCTCCATGACCGACATCCGAACGGTGGGCCGATGACCGCGATCCGAGTGCTCCTCGTCGACGACGATCCCCTCGTGCGCGCCGGACTCTCCTTCATGCTGGGCGGAGCCGACGACATCGATATCGTGGGCGAGGGCGCCGACGGCGACGAGGTGGACGCCCTCGTCGACCGTACGCGCCCCGACGTCGTCCTCATGGACATCCGGATGCCGACCGTCGACGGCCTCTCGGCCACCGAGCGGCTCCGCACCCGCGCGGACGCGCCCCAGGTCGTCGTCCTCACCACCTTCCACGCCGACGACCAGGTCCTGCGCGCCCTGCGCGCGGGCGCCGCCGGCTTCGTCCTCAAGGACACCCCGCCCGCCGAGATCGTCGCGGCGGTACGGCGGGTCGCGGCCGGCGACCCCGTGCTCTCGCCCGCCGTCACCCGCCGGCTCATGGCACACGCCGCCGGCAGCGCCCCCGACACCCGACGCACCAGCGCCCGTTCCCGCGTCGCCGCCCTCAACGACCGCGAACGCGAGGTCGCCGTCGCCGTCGGCCGCGGCGCCTCCAACGCCGAGATCGCCGGCGAACTCTTCATGAGCGTCGCCACCGTCAAAACCCACGTCTCCCGCATTCTCGCCAAACTCGACCTCAACAACCGGGTGCAGATCGCCCTGTTGACGTACGACGCGGGGCTGTTGGAGGACGACGGGCACTAGGAAACGGGCACCGGCGGGAGCCGGGGTGGGGGAGCGGGCACTCGTGGGCGCACCCGCGCGTTGTACGGGCGAGGGGGGGGACTCATGGGACAGGCGAAGGTGATCGATCTGGGGGAGTACGGGCCGCGGTTCACCGAGGACCCGCACCCCGTCTACGCCGAGCTGCGGGAGCGCGGCCCCGTGCACCGGGTCCGGCTGCCGAAACACGACGCGCACCACGAGGTCTGGCTCGTCGTGGGATACGAGGAGGCGCGGGCGGCGCTCGCCGATCCCCGGCTGTCGAAGGACGGTTCGAAGGTCGGGGTGACGTTCCTCGACGAGGAGCTGATCGGCAAGTATCTGCTGGTCGCCGACCCGCCTCAGCACACCCGGCTGCGCGGGCTGATAGCCCGCGAGTTCACCGGACGCCGGGTCGAGCGGCTGCGGCCGAGGATCCAGGAGATCACCGACTCGCTGCTGGACGCGATGCTGCCGCAGGGCCGCGCCGACCTGGTGGAGTCGTTCGCGTACCCGCTGCCGCTCACCGTCATCTGCGAGCTGCTCGGCGTGCCCGAGTTCGACCGGGTGGCCTTCCGTAAGCTGTCGACGGAGGCGGTGGCACCGACCAGCGGCGAGAGCGAGTACGAGGCCTTCGTCCAACTCGCCGCCTACTTGGAGGAGTTGATCGAGGACAAGCGCTGCTCCCCGCCCGCCGACGACCTGCTGAGCGCCCTGATCCGGACGACGAACGAGGACGGCGACCGCCTGTCACCCGCCGAGCTGCGCGGCATGGCCTTCATCCTCCTCATCGCCGGCCACGAGACCACGGTCAACCTCATCACCGGCGCCGTCCACGCGCTCCTCACCCACCCCGGGCAACTCGCCGAGGTGCGGGCCGACATGAGCCTCGTCGACGCGGTCGTGGAGGAGACCCTGCGCCACGAGGGCCCGGTGGAGAACGCGACGTTCCGTTACGCCGCCGAGCCGCTGGACATCGGCGGCTCGGCCATCGCGGCGGGTGACTCGGTGATGATCGGCCTGACCGCCGCCGACCGCGACGGCACCCGCTATCCCGCCCCCGACCGCTTCGACCTCCACCGCGACACCCGCGGCCACCTCGCCTTCGGCCACGGCATCCACTTCTGCCTGGGCGCGCCCCTGGCCCGCCTGGAGGCCCGCGTGGCCCTGCGCGCCCTCCTGGAACGCTGCCCCGACCTGGCCCTGGACGGCCCACCGGGCGAGTGGCTGCCGGGAATGCTGATACGGGGGGTACGGAGCCTGCCCCTGCGCTGGTGAGGACGACTCCTCGCCCCGCCGCCCCTACCCGTCCCATCCCCCAGGGGCGGTGCCCCTTCGACCCTCATCCGCGGGCCCGGCGGGGCTTCTCGCGCAGTTCCCCGCGCCCCTGAAAAGCAGGGGCTGCGCCCCGTGCTTTTCAGGCCCGCAGGGGCCTGGGCTTTTAGG
>NZ_JBHVDX010000146.1:0-25667 GCF_042802555.1 Streptomyces sp. NPDC057474
GCGCACGGACGAGGACCTGCGGCGGCTGCGTGCCGCCGTCGCCGAGGCCGAGGGGCTCATGGACGACCCGTCGGCGTTCATCCGCGCCCACATGGAGTTCCACGCCCTCGTGGTCGAACTGGCGGGCAACGAGACGCTCAGCGTCCTCAACGGCATGGTCCGGCACATCATCGACCAGGCGAACTGGTCCCATGTCGACCTCGACGCGGGCAGTCCCGAGAACATCCGGGCCAACCGCCGGGGCTTCCGCGCCCACGGCGCGCTGGTCGACCTGGTGGCCGCGCGGCGGACGGATGCCGCGGAGGAACTGTGGCGCGTCCACCTGCAGGAGGCCGAGGACTATCTGCTCCGGAACAAGTCCATGACGACGGTCCTCGACCTTCTCGGGTGACCGGTGGGGAGACCGGTCGGGTGCGGGTCGGCCGACCGGTTCGGCTGTCCGGTTCGGCTGTCCGGTTCGGCTGTGCGGTTGGGTCGGCCGGCCGGCCGGTGCGGCTGATCAGTCGGCCTCCCGCAGCTCCCCCACGATCGGCTCCCACACCTCCGCGTCGATCTCGTACGCCGTGTAGAAGGACACCCGGTCGACCAGGGCCCCGTACCGCCGCCGGATCTCGCCCGCCACCCGCTCCGGCTCCGCCACCACCGCGAAGGTGTGCAGCACCTCGTCGTCGACGAGCCGGCCCATCGCCTCCCACTTGTCCTCGCGGGCCGACTTGGACAGCGCGTTGAGCTCGTCGCCCAGGCCGCCCCAGCCGTGCAGTTCGAGGACGCCGCGATAGGCGGGCGTGCTGCCGTAGAAGGCGATCTGCCGGCGGGTGCCGTCCACGGCGCGTGCCATCTCCTCCTCGGTACGGCCGGTCGCGGTGAGGAGGAGATGGGAGACGGAGAAGTCGGCGCGCGAACGCCCGGTGGCGGTCAGTCCGGCCTCGACCGTCGGCAGGGTGACCTCCCGCAGATACCGCTCGGTGGTGAAACCGTGCGCGAGGAGCCCGTCCGCGACCTCGCCCGCCACCCGGGTCATCGCCTCTCCGACGGCGGCCACGAACACCTTGGGCGCCCCGCCGGGAGCGGGCGGGGGAGAGAAGAAGGGAGCCATGAGGGTGTGCGAGTAGAAGTCGCCGCGGAAGTCGAGCTTCTCGCCCTCGTTCCAGGCGGCCCAGATGGCGTGCAGCGCGCTCACGTACTCCCGCATACGGGCGGCGGGCCGGCTCCAGGGCATCGAGAACCGCCGCTCGATGTGCGGCTTGATCTGGCTGCCCAGGCCGAGCGAGAAGCGCCCGCCGGAGTATGCCTGCAAGTCGTGTGCCGTGTAGGCGAGTTGCATGGGAGAGCGGGCGAAGGCCACCGCGATGGCGGTGCCGACATCCAGTCGTTCGGTGTGCTCGGCGGCGAGCAGCAGCGGCAGGAACGGGTCGTGTTTGGACTCGGACGCCCACAGACCGTCGTAGCCGGTCTTCTCGTGGTGCCGGGCCTCCTCCACGACCTCTCGGGTGCCCCACACACTGAGCTTGCCGTCGACCTTCATGCCGCTCCCTCGCCTGTGACCGCTGTGACCGCTGTGGCCGCTGTGGCCGCTGTGGCCGTTGTGTCCGCTGTCTTCGTGTCCAACCCGATGCGCTGTGCGAGCCGCTCCCGGTGGAACGCCGGGTCGCCGAACAGCAGCTGTGATGTCTTGGCCCGTTTCAGATACAGGTGGGCCGGGTGCTCCCAGGTGAAGCCGATACCGCCGTGGACCTGGATGTTCTGCGCCGTCGCCTGGAGACAGGCGTCGGAGCAGAACGCCTTGGCCAGGCTCGCCGCGGCGGGCAGCCCGGGGTCGTCGCTCTCGGCGGCGAGCAGCGCGTAGTGCGCGGCGGCCCGGGCCGACTCGACCTCCAGCAGGACGTCGGCCAGCAGATGCTTGACGGCCTGGAAGGAGCCGATGGGCCGCCCGAACTGGTGCCGCACCTTGGCGTACTCCACCGCCATGTCGAGCGTGCGGGAGGCCACCCCGACCTGTTCGGCGGCCAGTGCCACCGCGGCCCGGTCGAGGACCTCGGCGACCAGATCCCAGCCGTCGCCGTGTGTACGCAGCCGGGTCGCCGGTACGTCGGCGTAGTCGAGCCGCGCCTGCCGCCGGGTGGGGTCCATCGTGGGCAGCGGCTCGCGGGTCAGCCCCGGCGCGTCGCCGTCCGCCAGGAAGACGCCGATGCCGTCGCCGATCCCGTCGCCGGTACGGGCCACCGTGAGGACGACGTCGGCGGCGGCGCCGTCCAGGACGAACGTCTTGTGCCCGTTGAGCACCCAACTCCCGCCGGATGCGCGTGCGGTGAGCCGTACCCCCGGCGCGTCCCAGCGGGCGGAGTCCTCGGTGAGGGCCAGCGTCGCCACGGTCTCGCCGGAGGCCAGGCCCGGCAGCAGATGCTTGCGGGCCTCCTCGTCGGCGCAGCGCAGCAGCGTGGTCGTCGCCAGTACGGCCGAGGAGAGGAAGGGCGCGCACAGCAGCGCCCGGCCCATCTCCTCCATGACGACGCCCACCTCGACGGGCCCGCACCCGGCACCGCCGTACTCCTCGGGGACGGCCAGCCCCTGAAGCCCCAGCTCCGTGCCCATCCGGCGCCACAGCGCCCGGTCGAAGCCCTCCGGCGTCTCCATCAGGCGCCGTACCTCGGTCTCGGGCGAGGTGTCCGCGAGGAACTCCCGCACCGTGCGCCCGAGTTCCTCCTGCTCCTCGCTGAACGCGAAGTCCATGCCTCAGCCCTCCCCACCGGCCCGGCGACTGCCACGGGACGCGATGATCTTCTCGACGGCGGCGATGTGATCCGGTGCGTGCATGGTGTCCCGCTCGGCGAGCAGGGCCGGTTCCATCACGGTGTCGAGGACCTGCTCCAGATGCCGGTTGACCGCGCGCTTGGTCTCGCGCAACGCCTGCGCGGGCAGGGCGGCCAGGCGCCCGGCCAGGTCCATGGCCTCGTCCATGAGTTTGTCCTTGGGCACGGCGCGGTTGGCGATGCCCAGCCGGACCGCGTCCCCGGCGCTCACCCGGTCGCCCAGGAAAAGCATCTCCTTCGCCCGGGTCAGCCCCACGAGCAGCGGCAGGACGTACGCGCCGCCGTCGCCCGCGACCAGTCCGACCTGGACGTGCGGGTCGGAGACGTAGGCGTCGTCGGCGATGAGCACGAGGTCGCTGAGCAGGGCCAGGCTGCAACCCAGACCGACCGCGGGGCCGTTGACCGCCGCGATGACCGGGAGCGGGCAGCGGAGCAGGCCCGTGATGATCCCGCGCGCCTCGTCGACCTGCCGCTGCCGGAAAGCGCTGTCGCGCTGGACCCGGGTCATGGTGTCGAGGTTCCCGCCCGCGCTGAACGCCCGGCCGCGCCCGGTGAGCACGATCGCCCGGGCCTCCGGATCGGCGGCGATCTCGTCCCACACCGACGCGAGGCGGCTGTGCAGCTCCTCACTCATCGCGTTCAGCTGCTCCGGCCGGTTCAGCTCGACCAGCCGGACCGGCCCGACGGCCGTCACCACCAGATCCGTCATCTCCACAGCCGCCACCCTCCAATGAGTCAGTAGAGTTGAATGCTATAACTAATTAACCTCATAAGGGAACCAAGTCGCAGGGCCACGGAGGACGCACATGCCGGACCAGAAGTACGAGCAGCAGTACGAGCGCAAGTGCGAGCAGAAGCACGAGCGGGAGTATGAGCGGGAGTACGAGACCGTGCGGGCCGAGGTGGCGGACCGGATCCTCACCGTCACACTGAACCGGCCCGAGAAGCTGAACGCCTTCAACCCGACGATGATGCGGGACCTGCTCGACGTCCTGGACGCGGCCGACGCCGACGACGAGGTACGCGTGATCGTGGTGACCGGCGCCGGGCGCGGCTTCTGCGCGGGCGCCGACGTCAGCTCCGGCGGCTCGTCCTTCGACCACCGCAAGGCGGGTGCCGCCCATCGGGACACCGGCGGCCGGGTCGCGCTCAGGATCTTCTCCAGCGCCAAGCCGGTCATCGCGGCGATCAACGGCCCGGCGGCGGGCGTCGGGGCGAGCATGACCCTGCCCATGGACATCCGGCTGGCGTCGACCTCGGCGAAGTTCGGCTTCGTCTTCGCCCGCCGGGGCATCGTGCCGGAGTCCGCGGCGAGCTGGTTCCTGCCCCGGGCCGTGGGTATGCAGCGGGCCATGGAATGGGTGGCGACGGGTCGTGTCTTCGGCCCGGACGAGGCGCTGGCGGCCGGGCTGGTGCGCTCCGTCCACCCGCCGGAGGAGCTGCTGCCGGCGGCGTACGAGCTCGCCCGGGAGATCGCCGGGACCACCTCGGCGATCTCGGTCGCCCTGGCCCGCCAGATGATGTGGCGGATGCTCGGTGAGCCCCACCCGATGACCGCGCACCGGCTCGACTCACGGATCATGGGTCAGATCGGCGGCGGCCCGGACCCCGTCGAGGGAGTCGAGTCGTTCCTCGCCAAACGGCCGCCCGTCTTCCCGGGCCGGGTCAGCGAGGACATGCCGCCCGTCTACCCCTGGTGGCAGGACGAGGAGTTCCGCCCCTTCGGAGAGTAGGCACCGCCCGCTTGTCCGTCGCCGCCACTGTCACGCCCAGGAGATCTGGCCGAAACATTGTCGTAGTTTGCTCGAGCTGTTAGCGTCCGGTCGGCGGGCATTCAGTTGAATGCGCTGAACCATTCACCGCCTGGACGGTAACCATGAGCGATGGTTTCCTGCACGAATCCCTTTGCGGCGTCGACTGGGGAGTCGCCACCGCGGACACCGTCGCGGCCCCGCCGTTGCCCCCGCCCGAGCGCGGCGGACACTTCCGGAGGTGGACCGACGACATCCGGCAGCTGCTCGGCGTCACCCCGGACACCCATCGTATGGTCGCCGGATGGCCGCAGCTCCAGCCCGACGGGCCGGGCAGCTGGGACCGGGACGCCCTGGACCGCTGCGAGCGCGCGCTCGACGCCATGCTCGACGACGGGACGCGGCCCGCGCTCACGCTGCTCGACCGTACGCTGCCGCCGTGGCTGGACGCCTCCGGCGGCTGGCTGGCCCGCGACACCGCCGAGCACTTCGCCGCGTACGCCGCCGAACTGGGCCGCCGCTTCGGCGACCGGGTGGAGCGCTGGATCACCTCCACCGACCTGGCCGGACCCACGCTCGCGGACCATGTGGCCGGAATGTACTCACCGGGCCGGGGCGCCGGCCGCGCCGGACTCCCCTCGGTCCACCACATCCTGCTGGCCAACGGACTCGCCACCCAGGCCCTCAGGGCAGTCGGCGTCACCGGCCGGATCGGCACGACGGTGACCCTCGTCGGCGGCTACGCGGCCACCGACGACCCCTACGACCGCCTTGCCGTGGAGCGCCTGGAGAGCTGGACCAACCGCATCTTCCTCGACCCCCTGCTGCTCGGCGAGCACATGGTGACCGAGGACGACGCCGCACCCGTCGCGGCCACCGGCTGCGTACGACCGGGCGACCTGGAGGTCATCGCCACCGCCCAGGACCTGCTGGGCCTCTCCTGGCACACACCGTTCCGCGTCACCGCACCGGAGAACCTGCCCCGCGTGCTGCCGAGCGGAAAGTGCCGCGGTGCCCTCAACGAGGTGAACCGCCTGCTCGTGGGCCTCGGCTTCGCGATCGTCCCCTTCGACGACGTGGAGACGACCGCCTACGGCTGGCCCCTCATCCCCGAAGGGCTCGCGGACGCCGTCGCCGGCCTGCACGATCAGTACGGGGATCTGCTGCCGTCGCTGTCCGTCGTCGACAACGGCATGGGCGACCTGGACCTCGTCGACGACGTCGGACACAGCGACGACACCCGGCGCCGGGCCCTGCTGCGCGCTCGCCTCTCCTGGCTGTCGCGGCTCATGGCGGCCGGCGTGGACGTGTGCGGCTACGAGTACTGGTCCGTGCTCGACAACCTGGAGGCCAAGTTCCGCTATACACGTCTGTACGCCATGGCGGTCCCGGACCACGAGGCCCCACCGTGCCCCCCGATCCCCTCCGACTGGGTGCACGACGGCGCCTTCGCCGACACCGCCGTACCCGACGCGGACCGCGCGCCCGGCCTGCGTCTGGTGCCGACCGCCGGTCGCCGGGCTCAGCCCGCCGGAGCCTCGTAGTCCGCGCCCCGGATCAGCCGGACCGGCGTGTAGACGAGGACCTCCTCGTCGCGCTGGTTGCGCACGGAGACCCGGCTGGTCACCACGCCCCGGCCGGGCTTGCTCGACGGACGGGACCCCGTGGTCTCCACGACGGCGTACAGCGTGTCGCCGACGTACACCGGCCCCCGCACGGTCAACTCCATGTGCAGGAAGGCGAGTCCGGTGCCGTGCAGCACGTTCGTCTGGAGGACGAGCCCTTCGGCGAGGCAGTACGTCAGGCCCCCCGGGACCAGACGGCCGGTGTACCCGCCCTCCGCCGCGTGCGTGGCGTCCCAGAAGAGCGGCTCGGTGAAGCCGCCCCAGGTGACGAAGTTGACCAGGTCGGTCTCGGTCACGGTCCGGCGGGCGGTCCGGAAGACCTGCCCCACCGGCATCTCCTCGTACGTCAGCCCCCGGACCAGCGGGGGAACGTCGGTCGTCGTGTGCTGCGCGGTCATGGCGCGGTCCTCTCTGCAGGGTCTGTAGGGCGGCCGAATGGGTTCACAGGTCGAGCGCGTGCTTGCCGTCCACACCCTCGAAGTCCGGGGTGCGCTTCTCCCGATGGGCGGCGAGGCCCTCCCGGACCTCGTGCCCGCCGAACCCGAAGAACTCCAGCCCCAGCGAGGCCTCGAAGATCGGCTGGGCGGTGCGGTACCAGTGGTTGAGGGACCGCTTGGTCCAGCTGATCGCGCTGGCGGGCCCCGCGGCCAGCACGGTCGCCACGCGCAGCGCCTCAGCGTGCACGTTCTCGTCGTCCACGCATTTCGACACCAGCCCGATCCGCTCGGCCTCCTCGCCAGTGAGTGCCTCGCAGGTCAGCAGGTAGTACTTGGCCTTGGCCATGCCGCACAGCAGCGGCCAGCAGATCGCGGCGTGATCACCCGCCGCGACCCCGAGCCTGGTGTGCCCGTCGACGATCTTCGCCGTGCGGGCCGCGACGGAGATGTCCGCCAGCATGCCGATGACCAGCCCCGCGCCGACCGCCGGACCATGGATCGCGGAGACCACCGGTTTGGAGCAGTTCATCACCCCGTAGACCATGTCCCGTGCCTCGCGCATCACCCGGGCCCGGACCGCGTAGTCCTCGGTCATCGCCTCGATGGAGTCGAAGGTCCCGCCCGCCGAGAACGCCCGGCCCGCCCCCTGCACCAGCACCGCCCGCGTCTGTTCGTCGCGGTCGATCACCGTCCAGATGTCGGCCAGTTCACCGTGCATCCGCGGATCCACGGCGTTGAGATTCGGCGCGTCGAGCACGACGCGGAGCACGCCGGGCGCGGGCCGCTCGAAGGTCAGGCTCGTGAACGGGGCGTAGAGATCGGTCACGTCGCGCTCCTGGTGTAATCAGTGCGGATACTATAATTATCTAACTGTATCGAGAGGCGAGCGGCAAGCGGCCGGTACATGTGCCACCGAGGACGGGAAGCCCGGCATGGATCTCACCTTCAGCCAGGAACAGGACGAACTGCGCAAGGTCGTACGGTCGTTCCTGGCCAAGTACTCCGACGAGGTGGCCGTGCGCCGCCTGGCCGCCGACCCCCGGGGCCACGACCCCGCCGTCTGGCGCCGCATGGCCACGGAACTCGGCCTGCAGGGACTCGCCGTACCCGAGGAGTACGGCGGCTCCGGCTTCGGCTACGTCGACCTCGGCATCGTCTTCGAGGAGGCGGGCCGCGCCCTGCTGTGCGGGCCGTACCTCGCCACCGTCGCCCTGGCCGCCGAGGCTCTGCTGCGCTGCGCGGACGAGCAGGCCCGACGCGACCTCCTGCCGGGCATCGCCTCCGGCGAGACGATGGCCACGCTGGCGCTGACGGAGGACAGCGGCCGCTGGGACGAGCCCGCCATACGGCTCACCGCACGCGACACCACGACCGCCGGATGGCAGCTGACCGGCGCCAAGACCTACGTCCCCGACGGCCACCTCGCGGACCTGATCCTGGTCGCCGCCCGCACCCCCGGCGGCATCGGCCTCTTCGCGGTCGACGCCGCCCACGCACCGGGCCTCACCCGCACCCCCCTCCCCACCCTCGACCAGACCCGCAAACAGGCCCGGCTGGAGTTCACGGCCACCCCCGCCCGCCTGATCGGCGCCGAGGACACGGCCTGGCCCGCCCTGGCACGCGCCCTCGCCACCGCCTCCGTCCTGCTCGCCGCCGAACAGGTCGGCGGAGCCGCCGCCGCGCTGGACGCCGCCGTGGACTACGCGAAGATCCGGGTGCAGTACGGGCGGCCCATCGGCTCGTTCCAGGGGATCAAGCACAAGTGCGCCGACATGCTGGTGGAGATCGAGTCCGCCCGCTCGGCCGCGTACGGCGGGCTGTGGGCGCTGGACGCGGGTGACGAGACGGAGATCGGGATCGCCGCAGCCCTCGCGCAGGCCTTCTGCTCGGAGGCGTTCACCAAGGTCGCCGGCGACAGCATCCAGGTCCATGGCGGCATCGGCTTCACCTGGGAACACCCGGCGCACCTGTACTTCAAGCGCGCCAAGAGCTCCGAGGCACTACTCGGCACACCGTCGTACCACCGGGAACTGCTCGCCGCCCGGCTCGGCATCTGACAACAGGGTCTGACACCACACATCTGGCATCGCAGGTCTGAGCAGGTCTGACATCACAGGGAGGCAGCAGACATGGAGCTGGACTTCGGGCCCGCGGTACGCGACTTCCGCGACGAGGTGCGGGACTGGTTCGCGGAACATCTCGTGGGGGAGTTCGCCGAGCACCGGGGCGTGGGCGGCCCGACCGACGGCGAGGCCTGGCAGGTCCGCCTCGCCTGGGACCGTGAGCTGTCGGCCGGGCGGTGGCTGGGCGTCGGCTGGCCGGAGGAATACGGGGGCAGGGGGCTCGGACTCCTGGAGGAGATCGTCTTCGAGTACGAGTACGCCCGCGCGAACGCCCCCTACCGGGCCACGGTCAACGCCCTCGACCTGCTCGGCCCCATGCTTCTCAAGGTGGGGAGCGAGGAGCAGAAGAAGCGCTTCCTGCCCACGATCCTCGCCGTCGAGGAACTGTGGGGCCAAGGCTTCAGCGAGCCCGGCGCCGGCTCCGACCTGGCGTCCGTCCGCACCCGGGCGGAACGCGAGGGCGACCAATGGCTGGTCAACGGCCAGAAGGTGTGGACGTCCTTCGGCATCCACGCCGACTGGCTCTACGTCCTCACCCGCACCGACCCCGACTCCGTACGGCACAAGGGCCTCACCCTGCTGCTCGTGCCCGTGCACCAGCCCGGTGTGGAGATCCGCCCCATCCGCAACCTGGCCGGGCAGGACGAGTTCGCCGAGGTGTTCCTCTCCGACGCGCGGACCGGCGCGGACATGGTCGTGGGCGAGGTCGGCCAGGGCTGGCGCACCGCGATGACCACGCTCGGCATCGAGCGCGGCACCACGCTGCTGCCCCAGCAGCTCACCTTCGAGCGGGAGGCCGAGGCACTGATCGAACTGGCCCGGGAACGGGGCGCGCTCGACGATCCGATGCTGCGCAGCCGCATCGTCGACGCCTGGATCTCCGTACGCATCATGCGCACCACCAACCTCCGCACCATCGCCGAACTGACCGCGGGCCGCACCCCGGGCGCCCAGGCCACGACGGCCAAGCTGTACGCCTCCACGCGCCACCAGCGACTCGGCCACCTGGCCATGGAGCTGGCGGGCCCCGCCGGGCAGATCGTCGGCGAGGACTACGGCCTGGACACCCGGCAGCGCTCCTTCCTGCTGTCTCTCGCGGAGACGATCTACGGCGGATCCAGCGAGATCCAGCGCAACATCATCGGAGAGCAGCTCCTCGGTCTGCCGAAGGAGCCCCGCCCGTGACGACCCCCGTGACGACGCTGGAAGAACGCGTCGACCGCATCGAGTCCCACCTCGCCATCCAGCAACTGCCCATCCGCTACGCGCTCGCCGTGGACGCCCGCGACCTCGACGCCTGGGCCGCCTGCTTCCTGCCCGACGTCGACATGGGCCGCCGCGGTCGCGGCCGTGAAGCGCTGCGGGCGTACATCGACCCCCTCGTCCGGACCTTCAACCGGTCGATCCACCAGATCTGCGGCCACCGCATCGAGTTCACCGGCAGCGACACGGCGACCGGGGCGGTCTACTGCAGGGCCGAGCACGAGGTGGGGGACCGGTGGATCGTGATGGCGATCCGCTACCGCGACGACTACGCGCGCGTGGACGGCGAGTGGTACTTCTCCCGCCGCCGTGAGCAGCACTGGTACGCGGCGGATGTGACGGACCGCCCCCAGGCGGTGGACTTCACGGGCTGGGAGGGCGCCGGGGAACCGGCGCTGCCCGACGCCTTTCCCACCTGGGGACCCTTCTGGAAGGAGACGTGATGCGGCGACTGCGACTGTCCGGGAAAACGGCCCTGGTCACCGGCGGTGGACAGGGCGTGGGCCGCGGGATCGCCCTCGCGCTGGCGGCGGAGGGCGCGGCGGTGGTGATCACCGGCCGCACCGAGAGCACCCTCGAGGCCACCGCGGGCGAGATCGCCGGGCGCGGGGGAAGAACCCACACCGTGCTCGGGGACGTCGGCGAACGGGACGACGTCGACCGCATGGTGGCTGAAACGGTACGGGAGTTCGGTGGGCTGGACGTGCTGGTCAACAACGCGCAGAGTTCAGTGCGGCGCCGACTCGAGCAGACGTCGTACGACGACGTCGAACTCACCTACCGCAGCGGCCCGTTGGCCGCCTTCCACGCGATGCAGGCGGCCCTGCCGCACCTGAAGACCAGCCGCGGGAGCGTCGTGAACCTCGGCTCATCGGCCGCGGTGCAGGGCGAGGCGACCTTCGCGGCGTACGCGATGGCCAAGGAGGCCCTCCGGGGCCTGACCAAGGTGGCCGCGCGGGAGTGGGGGACGTACGGAATCCGCGTGAACGTCGTCTGCCCGGCCGCGCTGAGCCCGGCGGCGGAGGCGTACTTCGCCGATCACCCGGACAAGGCCGAGAGCGTACTCGCCGCCATCCCACTGGGCCGCATGGGCGACCCGGAGACGGACATCGGGCGAGCGGTGGCCGCGCTGGTCAGCGACGACATGGCCTACCTGACAGGGGCGACGCTGATGCTGGAGGGCGGGCGGACGTTGATCGGGTGAGGCGGGGGTATCTGGACGAGGGAGGGGCCTGTGGGCGTCAAGAAGATCCTCACGATCAAGCTGGAGATCGAGGTCAACGAGAAAGTGACCCGGTACAGCCGCCTGGACAACACGTACGTCAAGGTGATCACGGCTGCCAGGGAAGCGGCCAGTGCCAACATGCCGACGGGCAGCATCGAGCAGATCACCGCTCAGGCACGCTGGGAGTACCGGCACTGGGATCCGGCGCCGATCACCATGACCTTCGCCAAGGGCGAGGTGCAGGAGATCGAGGACGTCGATGACGAGGACTTCGTGTACTACGAGGACTGACCACGACCGGATCGGCGACGCGGGAGAGGCCGAGGCGGCCTCTCATAAGGCCCTGGGCGCGATCCCCGAGCAGTTCCGCAGGAACCGGGCGTTGGCCAC
This sequence comes from Streptomyces sp. NPDC057474, assembly GCF_042802555.1. Lineage (NCBI taxonomy): Bacteria > Bacillati > Actinomycetota > Actinomycetes > Kitasatosporales > Streptomycetaceae > Streptomyces > Streptomyces sp. NPDC057474. Next base: position 11,625 of record NZ_JBHVDX010000146.1, read on the forward strand.
CACACGGCTTGCTCTTGCCCAGCTCCACCAGCGGGACATCGACCAGGCGTGCTCCACCGCGTCGAACGCCTTCGAGGTGATGACGGGCACTCCCATCCCGGGTCGGATGCGCTCCCTCCTCGGCGACTTCTACCGTGACTTGATCACGCTTGCGCCGGATGCCGGGGTCGCCCGAGAGCGGGGAGACCGCTACCGAGCCGAATGGAGCAGAGCTTGATTGCCGCCGATCTGGTCGTACGCCGCTTCAGCAACAAGGACCTGGCGCAGATCCGTCAGCCCCTGATCGACGTGCACGCCGACGCCTATGCGGATGCCATGGACGACGAGTTCAACCAGCGCTTCCCCTGGTTCGTCGACCATTGGGGCGGCAATCCGGACCTTGATTGCGTGATCGCCTTCGACAGCGAGGAGGCGGTGGCCTTCGCCTACGGAGCCCCGTCCACTGCGTACCGCGAGGGGTGGCGCGAGCAAGCGTTGCCCCACCGAGCCGAGACCGCCTCCAGCGGATCGATCAGCCGGGCCAGAGCGACACGGTTTCGCTCGTGGATCACCTGATGATCCAGCCCGGCCAGGCGGCCGAGGGCCGCCCGTTCTTCTGCAGTCAGAACTGGGCTCTGAGCAGCGGTTTTGGCGCAGTACTGCGCAAGCGAGGCAGGTGCTGGCCGTTCGGTCGCGCTCACCGGACTGCCGCCAGTGCTGCCGGCAGGTTCTCCCTGTCCTGCTGGATCGATGCGGACGCGCGGTGCAGCCGAGCAGCAAGCGCCCGGCCGGACAGATGGATGTAACGCATGGTGGTCGCCAAGTCTCGGTGGCCGGCGTACTGGGCGATCTGGTCGATGGTCCAGTCGGCGCGGGCCAGATCGGTCAGCCTCAGATGCCGGAAGGTGTGAGTGGACAGCCGTGCGGCACCGGCCCTGCGGGCGATGCCTTCGACGGTCTTTGACCAGGTGGAAGGCCCCAGCGGCTTGCCGTAGTTGCGGTTGGAGGCGGATCGGAAGAGCGGTCCGTCGATACGGCCGAACATGCCGCGTCGTTCGTTGAGGTAGGCCAAGAACAGCTGAGACGAGGTGACGCCGAAGGCGACTTCCCTGGCCCGCTGGAACTTGGTCGTCTCTGCCCGCAGATGGATCAGGCGGTGCGCGTGCTCGAAGTACCCGACATCGAGTTGGACCAACTCCTCTCGGCGCAAGGCACCGTCACAGGCGAGCGTGACCATGAGCCGGTTGCGTAGTGACTGCTCGGCGCACGCAAAGAGGATCCGCTGCCAGACGTCCTCGTTGGGGATCCAAGGTGCCTGCTCGAGGCGCCGCACGAGCCCCTGCCGAGGAGGACGGCCACGGCGGCTCGACTGCCCTCGGCGTACGGGATTCCGTTCGCGCAGCCCGTCTTCCACCAGGTACTCGTAGAAGGACCGCACGGCCACCACACGTTGCTGGACGGTCGCGTTCGCCAGTGCCGTCTCCGGATGCAGCGGCGCCTTCGCTGATCGCTGGCGGGGACGGTCGAGCATGTCCCCGATCCAGGCGGCAACCGTGTCCGCACCGGCCAGTACGGGATCTGTGCCTTCAACTGCACAGAACCGCAGGTGGTCCTCGACCGCCCGCCCGTACGCGTCGATCGTGTTGGAAGCCCGACCGATGTTCGCCGTGAACTGCAGCCACCGTCGGGCCAGTTGATGTTCAGCGAGAGTGGGGAACTTGCCCCACGGGATGGGGGGCCATGGCAGCAGGCTAGTAGTTGCGACCGTGCCTACTTGCGCACGTGGAAGCGCAGCATGGTGACCCCGCCCGACTGGACGTTGCTGAACGGTTCCAGGTCGATCCGGTCGAGGCCCGGCGGCGCGAAGCGGACGCCGTCGCCGAGCAGCACCGGCAGCACATACACCAGGATCTCGTCGACGAGGCCGTGCTGCAGGCACTGGGCGGCCACGTCGGCGCCGAGGATCTCCAGGTTCTTGTCGCCGGCGGCGCGGCGTGCCGTGGCCACGGCTTCCTCGATGTCGCAGGTGAGGAAGGTGACGTTGGGGTCCGGCTCGTCGGGCGGGCGGTGGGTGAGGACGAACTGCGCCCCGCCGTCGTAGTCGGTGTTCTCGTCGGACATGCGCTTGCCGACCTCGTACGTGCCCCGTCCGATGAGCATGGCGCCCGTGGCCGCCATGACCTCCGGGAACGTCGCCGACGTCATGTGCTCGAAGATCCAGTCCATCGTGTGGCCGGGACCGGCGATGAACCCATCGAGGGACATCACCCTGTTCACGACCACTTTGCCGGTGCTCGAATCCGTCATGCGTCTTCTCCAAGCAGGTGGAGGGCCGGGATCGCATCATAGGTCGGTGAGCAACATCTTCTCCGGCGGTAGCCACGACCTGGACCTGTCCAATGGCGCCACCGCGGTGTTCATCGACGTGCTGATGCTGGCCGTGTCCGATCTCGCCTCCGAGGACTGGGACTTCCGCTTCGCGGCGCTGCGGCTACCGGCCGTTCATGCCCACGCCAGTCCTTTGGGCTACGCCTCTGATCTGTGTTCGCCTTTGACAGCCGTACACGGTCGAGGTGACGCCCTCGGCGCATATCGTATTGAGGGTGAGCGACGCCGGCGGAATCGAGATACCCACCGATGTGCCACGACAGGTTCCGCTCCGCCGTAACAAGGGCTTCCGGATGCTGTGGATCGGCCAGGTGCTGTCCGATACCGGCACGCAGATCAGCGGGATCGCCTACCCGCTACTGGTCCTGGCCCTGACCCACTCGGCGGTGCTTGCCGGGGTGGTGGGTACGGTGCGGGCCATTACCGTGCTGTGCGTGCAACTGCCCGCCGGGGCGCTGGCGGACCGGTTCGACCGGCGGCGGACGATGATGGTCTGCGACATCACGCGCGCCGCCCTACTGGCTCTGCTCGGCATCCTGATCGTGCTGGATCTCGCGTCCTGGCAGGTGGTCCTGGCCGTGAGCGTGATCGAGGGGGCGGCCGGTGCCGTCTTCGACCCGTCCGCCGCCGCTGCGCTGCCGGGAATCGTGCCGGACGGGCAGCTCGAACAGGCGTGGGCCGCCACCGAAGCCCGGACGTACGGTGCCGGCCTGGCCGGCCCGGCGCTCGGCGGGGTGCTGTTCGGGGTGGGCCGGGCCGTCCCGTTCCTGGCCGACGCCGTCTCCTACGCGGTCTCCTTCGGCATGGTGAGCCGGATCCGCGGGCGGTTCCGCCCGGAGAACCCGGCCGGGCGCAAGGCGTTGTGGCGCGAGGTGACCGATGGCCTACAACTCGTCTGGCAGGTACCTATTCTGCGCGCGGCGCTGATCCAGACGCCGTTGGTGAACTTCGCCTTCAGCGGCGTGATCTTCAGCACCATCCTCGCGATGCAACAGCACGGCACCCCCACCACGGTGATCGGCCTGGTGCAGGCAGCCATCGCGGCCGGCGGGCTGCTCGGCGCCATGGTCGCACCCCGGCTGCAGGGACGGATGCGCCTGGCAACCCTGGCCGCCACGATCACCTTGGCCGGGGCGCTGCTGTTCGGCGCCGCAGCCCTGCTCATTCCTTCACCGCTGGTGGCGGCGCCGGTCGCCCTGGCGCTGCTGCTTGCGCCGGCCGCGAACGCCGCGCTGGTTGCCGTGGTGCTTCGCAGCGCACCGGAGGAAATACGCGGCCGAGTCATCAGCACCGTGATGATGGCGGCCACCGCGCTGGCGACGCTGGCGCCACTGATCGCCGGCCTGATCGTCCAGCACATGTCCGGCACCTGGGCGGTAGGCACCTTCGCCGCCACGACCGCCGTTGCGGCCGTGCTGTGCCTGATTCTGCCAGGTTTTCGGCACCCGGAGTCCCCGGCGGCAGCATCGGGCTGAGTGGCTAAACGAGCAGGCCGCTTGGGGTGTTCGGGCAACGTAATTGCACCCGCGTCCTCGCATTCGCGCCGGAAGACGAGGCCAGTGGGAGCTTCGGGTGAGCGGCCCAATCGATGCCGAGTCCCGTCCTCCCGCGTACTGCAGGCTTCCAAGGTGAACAAATAGTGAGACCCGGACCAACGGCCCCGAGCTACAGAAGCGCGTACCTACAGAGCGTCACAGATCACCGGTTCTGACACAGCTTCTCAGCTTGTTCTTTAACCTCACGTCGCTGCGGAGTGCTTGCCGGTGGGGAAATTGCGGTGCGTGCCGGCACCACGCCGGTCAGACTCGCTGACATGACTGAGAAGATCACCCGCATCAACCCCGAGCAGCTGCATGAGACACCCGGCTACCACCACATCACCGTCGTGGAGGCAGGCCGTACCGCCTATCTGGCGGGGCAGTGCCCGCTTGATCGGAATGGTGGCCTCGTCGGTTCCGGTTCCCTCGAGACGCAGGTCGACCAGGTTGTCGCGAACGCGCTCACTGCCCTGGCAGCGGTGAGTGCCCAGCCTGAACATGTGGTGCGGTCAGTGATCTATGTGCGGAGCGATGAGAGGAACATTCTCGTAGCCGCATGGCGTCGGCTCACCGAGTCTGCCCTGGGTCCGGCGTTCACCACCGCCAGCACGCTCTTGGGCGTCGCCCAGCTCGGCTTTCCGGGACAGCTCGTCGAGGTGGATCTCACCGTGGCGCTGCCTGACTGACGTCGAACGGCGTATCGAACTGGGTAGCCCAGCTGGGCATTCGCGGGACGCTGGGGCGGCCTTCGTCTGATCATGTGCTCCGACCAAGGTGCACCGATCGAGACGAAGGCCGTGAAGGTGAGTCTGCTGCCTGACGCCGGTTCCGGGGAAGCGTTCGCACAAGCGTCACGCTTCCGGGGGGAACTCTTCGACTGCCTGACCGTGCGCGGGGACGAGCTGTTCGAGCTCGTGGACGCGTTGCTGTGCGCGGATGGCCCGGTGACCTCGCCGGTGGATCTGACGCTGGTGGCCGAGCACCGGCGTGGGCACGGCGCGATGTACGAGGCGCTGAACCACGGGAACGTGGACGTACCCCGGTTACGGCAGGTGCTGGCCGGTCTGCCGATGCCGCGGGCCGCCGACGGGCGCCTGGTCCTGGCCGTCGACGTCAGCAACGGGCTCCGCCCCGACGCGCCGACCAGCGCGGATCGCCTGTTCTGCCACGTCTACGGTCGCAGCGGACGGTCCTCGGATCAATTCATCCCCGGCTGGCCGTACTCGTTCGTCTCCGCCCTCGAATCGGGCCGGAAGTCCTGGTGCCAGCTCCTGGACGCCGTCCGCTTCGGGCCCGAGGACGACGTCGCCGAGGCCACCGCCTCCCAGCTCCGCCGGGTGGTCACCGGCCTGATCGAGATGGGCCGCTGGCACGTCGGTGACCGCGACATCCTCATCGTCTTCGAGGCCGGCTACGACGCCCCGCGCATGGCCCACCTCCTCAACGGCCTCCCGGTCGAGGTGCTGAGGCGGATGCGCTCCGACCGCGTCATGCGCCGGCCGACGCCCTCACTCAAGGAGTACGCCCAGTCCTACCCTCGGGGCGGGCGGCCACCGAAGCACGGTAAGGAGTTCCGCTTCGCCGAGCCGGACACCTGGGGCGAGCCGGATGCGGCAACCGTGCAGGTCACCGATCGATACGGCACGGCCCACGCGATGGCTTGGGACCGCATCCACCCGCGCCTGACCACTCGCTCCGCGTGGATCGACCACACCGGCGAACTTCCCGTCATCGAGGGCACACTGATCCGCCTCCAGGTCGACCGCCTGCCCGGCGGAGGCGACCCGCTCCCGCTCTGGCTGTGGTCGTCCGCCACCGGCCTGAACAGCGAAGACGTCGACGTCCGCTGGCAGGCGTTCCTGCGCAGGTTCGACATCGAGCACACTTTCCGGCTGATGAAACAGACCTTCGGGTGGACCCGTCCGAAGCTGCGAACCCCCGAGGCTGGCGAACGCTGGACCTGGCTGATCATCGCCGCGCACACCCAGATCCGTCTTCTGCGCGAGGCCGCCGCCGACTTGCGGCGGCCGTGGGAGAAGCCCGCCGAGCCCGGCCGACTCACCCCAGCCCGAGTCCGCCGAGGGTTTCGGAACCTCCGCCCGCACCTGCACCATCCGGCCCGACCGCCGAAACCATCAACTCCCGGACCTGGCAGGCCACTTGGCTCGAAAAACCGGCACCCCACCACCCGCTACGACGTGGGTGAAACAGTCAGACGACCCGAGAGCATCGCCGAACGTGACCAGGTCAGACCATAAAGGACAAGCTCAGTACGTCGTTGCCGGGTGCGCTCTGCCCCCTGCGCGGTGTGGTGAAGGCGGGCCACCCACAAGTTGACCCAGCGGGGTCGCTTCCCCTGCCCATGCGGCGATGCTCCCGCAGCTCTTGCGCGGCAGGTCCGACCGCAGCCCGAGCACCAGCCGCCCGGCCGGCGCCGGGGTCTCGACCCGGGCGAACCGGTCGGCTGTGCGCCCCATATGCGCCTCGAACGCCTCCCACCAGCGGGCAGGGTCTACTCTGTGACCTGCGGCCACCGCATGATCGTTTGGCTTCACATACTGATGATCAACGGCGGTCGCACCTGCTGCGAGCATGAGGGAGCACCGTGCAGGTCGCCGGAGTCGGCATCTACGTGAATCACCCAGTGCTGCACCTGGGAGCGACCGACTGGGTACCAGTCTCCCTCGTTCTGGACGCTGCCCCAGCAGCCAGCTGCGACACCCACGTGGCTGTTCGGGTTCGAGCTCAGAGGGGACTCATCAAAGTGCGTCTCTTCACACAGCCCCAAGCGCCGGAGGCCGAAGGGCCCGACCCAGGATTCCCCACAGTCTTCGAAGGCTCCCTCCTGCTGCCTGACGGCCGCATCGCTGTCGGCGATGTCGAGCAATTGACCCACTTTGTGCATCGAGTGGGCGACCGCGGTGCGTTCAACGTGCGTGTCGCAGTGGACTCGCCGGGGCCAGACGCCAGAGCCGTCGACATCACTGTCACCCGCCCCAGCAAGTGATCTGCGCAGGCGGCCACCGGCCTCGGCAGCGCGCTCAGCAGCGATCGTATGCGCGAGCAGGGTCACGATCTACAGTTGGAGTACAAATCCCGGACACGTTTGGGGATTTCGGAAAGTGCGGCACGGATCGCGGCCAGCGCCTTCTCGCCGAAGCCGGCGAGGGTCCCGAACAGGCGGGAGACCGTCGGATCGAAGACGACCGGCCCGAAGACGGCAGGCTGCGGACCGCAGCGGAGTGATGTCGGCGAGGCATGCCCCCCGCCGAATGCGATCGACAGCGCGAGGTTCACAAGTATCTTGCCGGGGCCGTGGACGGCTCGGGGCTTCCGCGACCGGGGGGTGCCCCTATGTCTTTGGTCAAGCTGGTCGGGTGTTGGCTCGGGGCGTTTGGAGCGATGTGTCCGTGCATGCTGATGATCAGGTTGGCGAGGGTGTCCACACAGGGCTTGCAGCCTTCCTGCGGGGTGCGGTCGACGGCCGTCCGGTGCAGATCGCTCCTTCCGTCTGCGAGGGGCGCGGCGGTCGTGTGTTCTTCGTGCTGGTCAACGCATCAGGAGCGGAACGGGAGTGCTTTGGCTGCGACAGCCGTGCGTTCATCGCGGATAGCGAGGAGAACTGGAACGAGGAGTCTTGGGAGGACGACGAGCCCGGTGCGGCACGAAAGAGGGTGGTCCTCCAGGCGTTCCTCGATCCGCCCGGCCAGCAGCTTGCGATGGTCGAGCACGGCGGCCAGCGAGGTGGCCAGGCTGCGCGGCGACCTGAGAGCTCGTAACAGGATCACGGGGCAGAGGGGGTCTGGGGCGTAGGCCCCAGGGATGAACGGGGAGGGGCTGCAGGGGCGAAAGAGCGGTCACGCGGCGCGCACCCCACCCCCAACCTCCACCTCACACAACGCCCCGCCCCCGCAGCTCCAGAAGCCGATCCTCCGTCACCCCAACCAGCCCGCACAGCACTTCCGCCGTGTGCTCACCCAGCGCGGGCGGCGCGGTATACCCCTCCACCGGAGTCCCTGCGAACCGGATCGGGTTGGCGAGCAACGGCAGTAGCCCCGACACCGGATCCTCGACCTCGACCAGCATCTCCCGGTGCCGTATCTGCGGGTCGGCGAAGACCTCGGGCATCTCGTTGTACGGCCCCGCCGGGACGTCGTGTTCGTCGAGGACCGCCAGCCAGTCGTCCCGGGTCCGGGTACGCAGGATCGCCTCCAGCATCGGCAGGATCTCCTCGCGGTGGGCGATCCGGGCCGAGGTCGTGGCGAACCGGGGGTCCTGGAGGATGTCGGCGCGGCCGGCCGCCGCGCAGAACGCGGCGAACTGCTTGTCGTTGCCCGCGACGAGGAAGATCGGCTTGTCCTCGCACATGAACGCCTGTGACGGGATACCGCCGTACCCGCCGTTGCCGCGCCGCCTCGGGACCTCGCCGGAGACCAGGTAGTTCATCGCGAAGTGCGACAGCGAGGCCAGCCCGCAGTCCAACAGGGACAGGTCGATGAACTGGCCCTCGCCGGTGGCGTCCCGATGCCGCAGAGCCGCCAGCACGGCCGTGGCGGCGTACAGCCCGGTGAGAATGTCGACCATGCTGACGCCGACCTTCATCGGCTCCTCGGGGTGCCCGGAGACGCTCATCATCCCGGACATGGCCTGGAAGATGCCGTCGTATCCGGGCCGCTCGGCGTACGGCCCGGTCTGGCCGAAGCCGGTCACCGATAGGTAGACCAGCCGGGGGTTGAGCTCGCGCAGGCTCTCGTGGTCGAGGCCGTACTTCGCGAGTGTCCCCGTCCGGAAGTTCTCGACCAGCACGTCCGACCGCGCGGCGAGGGCGCGGATCAGCTCCTGCCCCTCGGCGGTGGCGTGGTTGACGGTGGCCGACCGCTTGTTGCGGTTGCAGGAGAGATAGAAGGCCGCGGTGTCCGTCCCCGGCGCGAACGGCGGACCGTACGTCCGTGAGTCGTCGCCCGTTCCGGGCCGTTCGACCTTGATGACCTCGGCGCCCAGGTCGGCGAGCAGCTGCGTGGCCAGGGGCGCGGCGAGGATGCGGGACAGGTCGAGTACACGGATTCCGGACAAGGCGGTCGACGGCATCGCGGGCCTCCCTTGCGAGCAGAATGAGTTAGATAAATAATACATACGAGGACGCTGAGGCGGTCTTCGTGATTGCCTCAACTATTCAAATCATGTAACTATATGGATCGGTCGACCGGCCGAGACCGGAGGGCGTGCTGATGACCGTCGCGGCGAGAACCCTCACCGAGCAGCAACAGCGAGAACGCCGGGCGTGGTTCAGGGTCCGCTGGGAACGAGGCGTCGCTTTCAATCGTCGCTGCCGTATCCGTGTCACGCGCTGGGACGCGGAAGCGGTCGAGATCGTGCTGCCCTACACCGAATCCCTCTCCGCCCACGAGGACGTCTTCCACGGCGGGGTGATCTCGGCACTCATCGACACCGCCGGCTCCGGCGCCGTGATCGCCGGGCACGACTTCACGAAGGGGAGCCGGCTCAGCACCGTGTCGATGTCCGTGCAGTACCTCGCGCCGGCCCGCGGCCACGAGGCCGTCGCCTACGCGCGCTGTGTGCGGCGCGGCCACCGGCTGCACTTCGCCGACGTCGACGTGATGACCGACGGACGCGTCTGCGCCCGGGGGCAGGTGGTGGTGACCATCTCCGGGGAACGGCCGGGAGTCGGCGACCCGATCGATCCCATAGCCACGACCGACCCCATAGGCACGACCGACCCCATCGAACCGCTCACCGAGGAGTGACCGCGATGACCGAGGAGTCCACAGGGGAGTCCACCGAGGACGACCTGGTGCTGTACGAGGTCGACGAGGACGGCGTCGCCACCGTCACCCTCAACCGGCCCGAGCGCAAGAACGCGTGGAGCCTCCCCATGGAGAACCGCTTCTTCGCGCTCCTCGACCGGGCCGCGCAGGATCCGGCCGTGCGTGTCGTGATCGTCACCGGCGCGGGCAGGGCCTTCTGCCCCGGGATGGACGTCCAGCGCCTGGAGCAGAACGCCCAGCCGGGGCAGTCCCTCAATCTCCAGGCCCGCGTCCCCATGTACAGCAGGCGGAACATGCCGAAGCCGCTGATCGCCGCCGTCAACGGCGCCTGCGCGGGCATCGGCCTGGTCCAGGCGCTCATCTGCGACGTCCGCTTCGCCGCCCGGGGAGCCCGCTTCACCACCGCCTTCACCCGGCGCGGCCTGGCCGGCGAGTACAACCTGCCGTACGTGCTGCCCCGTGTCATCGGGCTGGAGAACGCGCTCGACCTGCTGCTGAGCGGCCGGGTCTTCGACGCCGATGAGGCGAAGGCCCTCGGCCTGGTCAGCCGCGTCGTGGAACCCGAGGACCTGCTGGATGCCGCCCGCGCCTACGCCCGGGACATCGCCCGCAACTGCTCCCCGCGCGCCATGGCCGTCGTACGCCACCAGGTGTACGGCGACCTGGACCGCACTTTCACCGACGCCCTCGCCCGCTCCTACTCCGCGATGGAGTTCTTCGCCGGCTCCCCGGACTTCCGTGAGGGTGTGGCGAGCTTCATGGAGAAGCGGGAGCCGAAATTCGAGGGGCTGCCGCCGGACTTCGACCCGGACGAGGCCACCCGCGACGCGTTCCTGCCGTACTGACCGAGGAGCATACGAACATGACAGGGCAGCCGTTCCCCGTAGAAGCCGGGCACATCATGATGTTCGCCCGCGCCATCGGCGACGAGAACCCCGCCTACCACGGCGAGACCCCGCTCGCACCACCCACCTTCACCATGGCGAGCGCACACTACGACCCCGACTACCACCTTCGGCCCAAGCCGGACGAGGAGTGGTTCGGCTCCGGCGGCGGCCCCGGGGAGATGGCCGAGGGCGGCGGCGGGCTGCACGCCGAGCAGCACTTCGAGTACCACCGTCCGGTGCGCGCCGGCGAGACCCTCTACGCGCACACCGTCCCCGGGCGCAGCTGGGAGAAGCAGGGTCGCAGCGGCCGACTGCTCTTCAGCGAGCGCGTCACCGAGTACCGGGACGCCGCCGACGAACCGGTCGTCAGCGCCGTGACCGTGGCCGTCGTCCCCGAGGGCCCCGCGACCCCGAAGGATGCCCGATGAGCGTGAGTGCGGCCGACATCAAGGTCGGCGAGACCCGGGAGAGCGTCCTCGTCGACGATCTGAAGCGCACCCGGATCGTGCAGTACGCCGGTGCCTCCGGCGACTTCAACCCGCTGCACACCGACGAGAGGTTCGCCGTCGAGGCCGCGGGATACCCCGGTGTGTTCGCCCACGGCATGCTGACGATGGGCATGACCGGCCGGGTCCTCACCGACTGGGTCGGCGCCGAGGCGCTGCTGCGCTACGGCGTGCGCTTCAAGGCCCAGGTCTGGCCCGGCGACACACTGACCGCCACGGTCACCGTCGAGTCGATCGAGGAGACGGCGTCCGGCCCGGTCGCCCACTTCGCCCTGCGCACCGTCAACCAGGACGACGCAGAGGTGGTCACCGGAACCGCGGCGGCCCGCCTGGAGCCCTGACCCCGTGGGCGCCGCACAGGAGGCCGGGGCGGTACAGAGGGCCGGGGCGGCTCAGACGACAGGCGCGACAGGTACGACAGGCGTGACAGGCACGGCAGGTCCAACCTGGACCGCCATGGTGAACCGTGCCTACGACCACGCCCGCCCCGCCGTCCGGTTCGGCGACCTGACCTGGACCGGACGCGAACTCCTCGACCGCGCGGCGGGAGCGGCCGACTGGCTGGACACCCTCGGCCTGGAGCCCGGTACCCCGGTGCCCGCCCTGGTCGCCACCTCCGCCGACGCCCTGGCGCTGGTGATCGGCGGCGCCGGATCGGGCCACCCGCTCGCCCCGCTCGGAGTCCGGATGACGGCGTACGAGATCGCCGCCGTGGTCGAGGAGCTGCCGGCCCAGGTCCTGGTGGCCCAGCCCGAGTTCGCCGACCTCGGCCGTCAGGTCGCCGCACTCTCCGGCCGCCGGGTCGCCGTCCTGCCCGAACCACGCACCAGCGCACGGGAACTGACCGCCCAGCCCGGCGAACTCGCCGCCGTCCTGCACACCTCCGGTACCACGGGCCGGCCCAAACCCGTCCCCATGACCCAGCGCCGCCTGGCCGCCCGCGCCCGCGTCAACGGACGCCTGTGCGCGCTCGACCCCGACAGCTTCTACGGCGGCAGCGCCCCCTTCCACCACATCGCCGGCCTCGGCAACATTGCCGTCGCCCTCGCCGCCGGCGCGCTGATCACCGGACTGCCCCGCTTCACCGTCGAGGGCTGGAGCCTGCTGCGGCATCTCGGCACCACGCACACCAGCATGGTCCCGGCGATGCTGGAGACCCTGTTGACGGCGGGCGAGGCACGGCACGAGACCCTGCGGACCCTCCAGTACGGTGGCGCGCCCGTCCGCCCCGGCACCCTGCGGCGGACGTACGAGGCGATGCCCGGTGTCCGCATGCTCAACATGTTCGGCCAGACCGAGGGCTCGCCGATCAGCGTGCTCACCCCCGAGGACCATCGGGAGGCGGTCGCCGGCCGGACCGAGCTGCTGCGCTCCGTGGGGCGCCCCGCCCCCGGGGTCGAGCTGAGGGTCGACGGTGCAGGGCCGGACGGTATCGGGGAGATCCACGCCCGCGCCGACCATTTCTTCCGGATCGACCCCGAGGGCTGGCTGCACAGCGGCGACCTGGGCCGAGTGGCGGAGGACGGCTATCTCTACCTCCTCGGCCGCCGCACCGACATGATCATCCGGGGTGGCGAGAACGTCCATCCGCTGGAGGTCGAGACGGTCCTGACGGCCCATCCGGGTGTGGCGGACGTGGCGGTGACGGGCGTCCCCGACGAGCGGCTCGGCCAGACCGTCGTCGCCTTCGTCGTACCGGCCGAAGCCGACGCCCCGCCGGACCCGGCAGCGCTCAGAAGCCACACCCGCGCCCGGCTGTCCGGGTTCAAGATCCCCGTCCGCTGGTGGTTCGTGGACGACCTGCCGCGCAACGCCAACGGCAAGGTCGTACGGCGTGACCTGCGGGAGCCCCACCCAGGAGGAACAAGTGCCTGACCATGTCGACCCGCGGCGACTCGAAGTCCTGCTCAGCCGGATCCGCCGGGAGGTCGACCACGGCCCCCTGCCGTCCGCGCAGGTCGCCGTCGCCCGGCACGGCCGTCTGGTGGCCTTCGAGACGTACGGGGACGCCGGACCCGGCACCCGGTACGTCCTGCAGTCCGTCGGACGGTCGATCGTCGCGGGCGTGGTGTGGAAGCTGATCGGCGACGGGCTCCTCGACGTGGGCGAGCGGGTCGCCGCGATCATCCCGGAGTTCGCGCCGAACGGCAAGGAGGAGGTGACCGTCGAGCAGGTGCTCACGCACACCGCCGGCTTCCCCTTCGCCCCGCTCGGCTACCCGAAGATGCTCGACCGCGAGCAGCGGCTCGCCGCCTTCGGGCGTTGGCGGCTGGACTCCCCGCCGGGCAGCCGCTTCCAGTTCCACCTCACCTCGGCGGCCTGGCTGATCGCCGAGATCGTCGAGCGGCGCACGGGCCTGACCTTCGCCGCCTATCTGCGCGACCACATCGCGGGTCCGCTGGGCCTGTCGTCGATCGAGCTGGGGGTACCGGTGGACCGCCAGGCGGGCAGCGTCGCCCCGATGCTCGCCACCGACCGCACCGGCGACGACCAGGAACCCGACCCGTGGGGGCCGTGGTACCTGTCCGACCCGAAGGTGCTGGCGGCCGGTGAGCCCAGCCACGCCCTGGTCGCCACCGCCGCCGACGTCGCGCTCTACTTCCAGGCGCTGGAACACTCCGGCCTGTGGAAGACGGAGGCGGTGGCGGAGGGCACCCGTATCCGGCTGACCGGCCATCCGTACGGCGAGCGGATCTACGGGGGCGGCGGCGACCGCCGTACCAGCATGGGGCTGTTCGTGACCGTGGCCGGGCCCGACGCGGGGAGCAACCTGCCCTCGACCGGCTCGCCCGCACTCTTCGGCAGCGCCGGGGCCGCCTACCAACTGGGCTTCATGGACCCGGAGTCAGGTCTGTCCTTCGCGTGTCTGAGCAACGGCTACCCGCTCGCCGGCTACGACAACTCCCCGCGCGGCACCGCCCTGCTCACCGACATCGCGAACCTGGCGGCGGGCCTGGTC
>NZ_JBHVDX010000147.1:0-25277 GCF_042802555.1 Streptomyces sp. NPDC057474
GGCGGGGGCCAACCGCGTCTTCTGTCCTCCTACTTGGTGGTGCGGTAGGCGCGATGGATGGTCTGGGTCAGGGTGTTGCCGTCGGCGTCGGTGAGGGCGACGCGCAGCGAGACCGGGCCGGGCTTGGCGGGGCTGGTCAGCTTGAGCACCTTGCCGTCCACGGGGGTGGTGCTCTTCCAGGTTTTGCCGTCGTCGTAGGAGACGGTGAAGGCCAGCTTGCGCAGCGTGCCGACCTTGGTGGCCGCGCCCTGCAGGCTGAAGGGCACAGTGAGGGTCGTACCGGCCTTGGCGGTGCTGGCCGTCGACAGGGTGGGCGTGTAGCGGACGACCGTCAGCGGGAGCCGCTTGGGCGTGTCACCGGCGACGTGGGCCGAGGCGAAGGTCCAGGTGGCGGTCGTACGGGTGCTGACCGCGTACTGCGCCGGAGCGCGGGAGACGTCCACGCCGAGCTTGTACGTCCGCTTGCCCGCGGGAACCGTGTACGAGTCGCCGTTCAGCGGGTCGTTCACGGCGAAGATCTTCTTGCCGTCGGCGTAGAGGGAGCTCCTGGCCTTGGTGTGGGTGGAGGTGCCCGTGTTGCCGACGCCGTCGGAGAACAAGGGCACGTACGCCGCGAAGGTGTCGCCGACGCGGACCGCTCCGGTCCTGTCGCCGCCGTTCGCCAAGGGGTCAGAAGGGAGGGACGGGCCGAAGACGCCGATGTTGAAGCGCTGCGTGTAGTCCCTGCCCGCCGCGTACGCCCTGGCCGCGCTGACCTGTGTGTTCTCCCAGGTCGGGGAGCCCTCGGCATCGGGGGCGCCGAGCTGGCTGGTCTGGTAGAACCACTTGATTCCGTTGGGCAGTACGTAGTCGGTGCCGGTCAGCGGCAGGCGGCCCTCGGTCCGGAAGAGGTTGTAGAAGCCGCCGGGCATCAGCGGCGCGGCCCAGACGCTCGCCGTCCTGCCCTTGACCGGCGCACCGACGACGACCTTGACCTTGGTGAGCTGCGAGCGCTTGACGTTCTTGGTGAAGCCGGACAGGTCACCCGTACGGTTCCAGGCCAGCCGGTAGTTGTCGGCCTTGTGGGTCCAGATGCCGTGGTACATCGCGGACACCTCGGCGGCCGGCGCCGGGGCACCGAGCTGTCCGACGCGGATGCTGCCGAAAGAGGGGGCGTCGTACACAGAGGTGTACGGCTTGTTGTTGACGTCGACGTGGAAGAAGAACATCGCGCCATTGGGCTTGGCCGCGCCGTCCGGCACGGTGACCTTGACGGGTTTCGTCTTCCGGGCGTCCATGACCAGAGTCGTGTTCTTGGTCAGCGCGAACTTCGGGTACAGCAGCACGGACCGTCCGGCGCTGCCGGTGAAGAACATTCCTTCCAGGGCGTAACGGCCCTTCGGCAGACGGATGGTGACCTCGCCGTCCCTGTCGGAGACGGCCTCCGTCCAGATGTCGTTGTCCAGGCCGTAGATACCCGTCGCGGCGTCGTCCGGGGCCTTGCCCTTGAGGTCGAGGTGCTTGATGGTCAGGTCGTACGACTCGACCTCGCGGACGACGCCGAGGGAGGTGCGCGCGGTCGTGGTGCCATCGGCGGTGGTGGCGGTCAGCGAGCCGCCGAAGCCGCCCTCGGCCGTGCCCACGCGGGTGTCGGCGGTCACGGTGGCGGTCGCCTCACCGCCCGCCGGGACGGTGAGTCGCTGCGGCGAGACGGTGAACAGGCCCTCGGCGGCGGGCTTTCCGTCGTTGCCGTAGGCCTCGGTGGCCAGGTCGAGGGTGACCGGCTCGGTGCCCGCGTTGCGGTACGTGACGTCCTTGGTGACGGGCCGGTCGTCGGTGTGGGGGTACTCCTGTGTCCCGAAGCCCAGCGCGGTCGGGCTGCTGGTGAGCCGCTGGTTGATCGCCCTGGCGACGTCCACCCGGCCGGTGCCCTGCGTGTACGCGGAGGTGGCGGCGGTCGGCTTCGCGGAGGCGGTGAGGGCGGCCTTGATCTGTCGGCCGGTCCAGTCCGGGTGCTCCTGCGCCAGGATCGCGGCGGCGCCCGCCACATGCGGGGTCGCCATCGACGTACCGCTCATGGAGACATAGCCGTCGGCGGCGGGGTCGCCCATGAAGCCTTCAGCGGCCTTGGCGGCGACGATGTCCACGCCCGGCGCGGTGAGGTCGGGCTTGAGGAAGCCGTCGGCCGTGGGGCCGCGGCTGGAGAACTCGGCGATGGCGTCCCGGCGGTCGACCGCGCCGACGGTGAGCGCGGCGGCCGCGCTGCCGGGGGTGCCGATGGTGCCCTCGCCCGGGCCCTCGTTTCCCGCGGCTATGACGAACAGGGCGCCGGAGCTTGCCGACAGGTCGTTGACGGCCTGCTCGACGGGGTCGATGCCGGGGCTGTCGGTACCGCCCAGGCTCATGTTGACGACCTCGGCGCCCCGCGCGACGGCCCACTGCATACCGGCGATGACGCCGGAGTCGTCGCCCTCGCCGGAGTCGTCGAGCACCTTGCCGACCAGGAGCCGGACGCCGGGCGCGACGCCCTCGTACTTCGCGCCTGCGGGAGACGCGGCCCCGGAACCCGCGATCGTCGAGGCCACGTGCGTGCCGTGCCCCGCTCGGTCGACGGTGTCCGCGGCGGTGGAGAAGTTCTTCGCCGCCGCGATCCGGTCCTTCAGGTCCGGGTGCGTGGCGTCGACGCCGCTGTCGAGGACGGCGACCTTGACACCCTTGCCGTCGTATCCCGCCGCGTGGGCCGCGGGCGCGCCGATCTGCGGCACGCTCCTGTCCAGGGTCGCCTTCACCTTCCCGTCCAGCCAGATCTTCCTGACCTTCGCGGAGCCGGTGCCGCTGGTGAGGGTCTCCCACAGGCCCGCGCCCTCGGACTTGCGGGCGCGTACGGCGTCGCCGTTGATGCTCGGCAGGTCCCGCCGGACGGTCGCGCCCGAGCTGCGGAACGTACTCGCCGAGACGGATGCGCCCTTGTCGTAGGTGACGATCAGCGGCAGGTCGGAGCGGCGGGCGTCGTCGTAGCGCGAACTCACCAGTTGCGTCACGTCGAACAGCCGCCGGTCGGCGGTCCCGTTCGCTATCAGCGGTTCGGCGTCGCGCGGCAGGACGTATGCGTGGCCCGCGGCCTGCTGGACGCGGAAGGCCATCCCCTCGCGGCCCTCGGCGGCCGTCACGCCGGTCACCTTGCCCTCGGCGTCGAGGGTCACCCGGTCGCCGGTGACGAGGGTGACGGTCCTGGCGGGGGCGCCGGTGCCGGTGCCGGTGGAGGGCGCGGCCTGGGCGCTGTCGGTCGTGCTCGCCAGCAGCCCGGCGCCGAGCGCCGCCGCCAGGGCGGCCGCCAGCGGGACGGTGGTGACCGCTCGTTTCCTGCGCTTGTGCGACTTCAACTCAAGCCTTTCCATAAGGTTCATGGCGGTTCGTTCGCCGGTTCGGGGCAGCATCGGGGCGCGGCGGAGCGACGCTGTGGCCGCTCGGCCGCGTACGGAGAGAGAACTGCGAGGAGGATCGGGTCGGACGAGGCGCTCGGACAGATGTCAGACGAGGCGCTTGCGACCCCAGAGGATGACGAACACCGCGATGCCGGCGGTCAGGGCGAGCAGGATCGAGGAGCCGAGCCACTGCATGGAGGACATCTGGGAGATCGGGATGTAGTCGATCGACCAGCCGACGACCTGCGCCTTGTCCAGGCAGGCGTCTCTGGCCTTCTCCGTCGCCTCGGCGCAGCTGCCCCAGCCGATGAGGTCGCCGGAGGCGGTGAGGTAGGACTCGTCCAGCTGGTGGGCGCCGTCGGGCACGTTCGGCGTGGAGTTGTCCCCGACACCGTTGTGGCTGGTGACCGTGATGACGTTCCCGAGGGACATCCTGAAGTACGACCAGACCACCTGCAGCGCGACGGCGAAGCCCAGGGTGACGACCATGGACAGCAGGGTCCGGCGCAGCAGCATGCCGATCGCCACGCCACCGACGACGGTGAGCAGGGTGAGCGCCACGGGCACGGGTCCGCTGCTGTCGAAGGCGGGACTGTCGGCCCAATCCATGACGTACGACGACGACTTGACCGGCGACCACCACCAGGTGAACGCGGCGGAGAGCGCCGTGGTGCACACCACGACCACGAGCGCGGTCACCCCGAGCTTGGTGGCGAGCCAGCGAACGCGGCTGACGGACTGCGCGTTGACCAGCTTGGCGGTGCCGGTCTCCAGGTCGCCCGCGAGCAGGGGCCCACCGACGAAGACACCGATCAGGATGGGCAGGAGCCCGAGCAGTTGTGCGGCCGAGTCGAGCGGCACCTGGTCGAACTTGTCCTCCCAGCCGGACTTGAGGTGGGGGTAGCCGTACCCTTCGAGGTACGTGATCATCTGGTGGCGCTGGTACACGAGCACCGCCACGGTGACCGCGGTGGCGGCCAGCAGCGTCCAGTAGGCGGCGCGGTGCTGACGCCAGACGAGCCAGTTCATGCCGCTGAGCCGGAGGCCACGGCCACGGCCGGCTTCGGTGCGGGCGGAGTCCGAGAAGGCGCTGTCGGCGCTGTCGGTGTTGTCGGTGCTGGTCATCGTGCTCATGCCGCCACCGCCTGCGGGCCGACGTAGGAGCTGGGACTGATCAGGGGCGGGGCCTCGGGCGAGCGCAGATAGGCGAGCAGGAGCTCCTCCAGGTTCGGGGTGCTCGCCTCCCAGGGGCCGTTGGCCGGCCCGTCGGGGCGTACGAGTGAGGTGAACTGCCGTCCGCTGGTACGGGTTTCGACCACGGTGTGGTACGCCAGCTCCGGGGGCGTCCGCCCGTCGGAGTGGACCCCGGTCAGCACGGCGTGGGCGGTGCGGAGCTCGTCGACCTCACCGGCCAGGCGCAGCCCGCCGCCCGCGATGACCAGCAGGTAGTCGCAGGTGTTCTCCAGTTCGGCGAGCATGTGGGTGGACATCAGCACGGTGGTGCCGCGCTCGGCGGCCTCGGCCAGCAGCGTGCCCATCAACTCGTGGCGCACCAGCGGGTCGAGGTCCGACATCGGCTCATCGAGGAGCAGCAGGTCGGGACGCTTGCCGAAGGAGACGGCGAAGGCCACCCGGGTGCGCTGGCCGCCGGAGAGCGTGCCGATCTTCGCGTCGAAGGGCACGTTGCCCGCGCGGACGATGTTCTCGGCGGCCCGCTGGTCCCAGCCGGGGTTCAGTTCGCGGCCCATGCGCAGGGTCTCGGCGACGGTGAAGCGCCGGAACAGGGGCTTCTCCTGGGCGAGGAACGCGGTACGCCGGGTGGCCTCCGCGGACTCCGGGGCCGCGCCGAACACCCGCACGGTGCCGGTGGTCGGTTCCAGCAGGTTGGCGGCGATGGCCATCAACGTGGTCTTGCCGGCCCCGTTGGGGCCCACCAGACCGCAGATCCGCCCGGCCGGCAGCCGGAAGGAGCAGTCCCGCAGCGCCCAGCCCCGGCGGTACTTCCGGCCCACCCCGCGGGCTTCTATCGCGGACGTGTCCGCCGGCCCCCCGTAGCCCGTCTCATAGCTCGTCATGCGTGTCCCCTTGGTCCCATTGTTGCTGTTGTCGCTGTTCACGCGTGTCCGGCGGCAGGCTCGGTCCCGGCGTACCGCTGCTCCATCACCGACGTGACCAGAGCGGTCACGTCGTCCTGCTCAAGACCCGCCTCGCGGGCCCGGTCCATCCAGCTCTCCAGCTCGCCGCGCAACGGCGAATCCACCGCCGCCTGCGGACGAGCCAGTGACTGACGCACGAACGTCCCCAGTCCCGGCCGCGCTTCGACCAGCCCCTCCCGCTCCAGCTCGCGGTACGCCTTGAGCGTGGTGTTGGGGTTGACCGCGGAGGCCTGGGCAACCGCCTTGGCCGTGGGCAGCTGATCCCCGGGCCCGAGTACGCCGAGCCGGAGCGCCTGCTTGGTCTGCTGAACGATCTGCTGATAGGCGGCGACCCCGCTCCGCCTGTCGATGCGGAACTCCAACCCCTTCACCACCATTTCACTAGTCGACTAGTGAAATGATGATGGAGCACAGATCGCGTACCTGTCAAAGCCCACAGGTCGGCGCGTCGGCGACGTGATGGAACGCGTTGTCCGGCGTGGGCTGCCACCGCCAGAACGGCACCTGACGGGAACGACGAGGAGAGGAACGGCTCGCGGCCGGGCCGGTGCGGGACTCCGCCCGAAACAGGTAACTACCGCCACGGGGAAGGTTCGAGGTCCGCGACCGCTCGTCAGGCGCGTGCCGAGCCGGCCGGGCGCGACGTCACCCCCGGTTCGCACCACACGTACGTGGTGCCCGGTGATCTCGGCGAGAACGTCACCACCTGCGGCATCGATCTGCTCGGCCTGCCGGTCGGCACGCTGCTGCGCATCGGGAACAACGCGGTGCTGCGGGTGCCGGCCTGCGCAACCTTGCCTGCGGATCGACAACTTTCAGGACGGGCTGCTGAAGCGGGCTCCCGGCCGCGACAAGGCCGGGAACAACGTGCGCAAGGCCGGAATCACGAGCATCGTGAGGGAGGGCAGCGCGGTCCGCCCGGGCGACACGATCAAGGCAGAGCTGCCCAGCGGACCGCACCGCCCCCAGGAGCGGGTCTGACGCCCCCACCGTGGCCCCAGATCAATCTAGGGCCGGCCTGTCAGGCGTCGTCGAACAGGTCGGCCGCGTCGGTGACGTCATAAGCGCGGTCCACCCAGACCTGGAGCAGGTCGGGGTCGGTGCAGCCGCGCACCCGCTGCCGCACGGACTCGGGTACCTCGATCTGACGCCGGTCGAGGGTACGCAGAATGCCCGCGATCCGCTCCGCGATCCGTTCCTCGACTCGCCCCTCCTCGCGCAGCTTCACCGCGACCGGGTTCTTGAAGAAGTAGTTCACCGGCATCATCAGCTCCCTCCACACCTTCTTCGCCTGGGCGTCCACCAAGCCCGATTCGACCAGCTCCGCGAACACCGACGCGGTGTCAGGGTCCACGGTATCCAGAACGGCTGCGAGTGGTTCCAGTATCGCGGCGGCACCCCTGCCCTTACCATGCGTGATCGCCGAAAACACCGCGAGGGTGACATCCCGGGCCACTTCCGCCTCGTCCGCGATCACCGGCACGTTGTCCGGCCCGAGGACGAGCGGCCGTACGACCAGCGAGGCCCAGTCCGGCAGACCGAACCGGATGGGCTGGGCGGCCCAGCGGGCGGTGGCACGGTTCTGAGTCATGACGATGAGTACGGGCTCACAGCGGTACTTCTCGTAGAGGTACGAGAGGTAGTACGGCCAACTTCCCCGCTTCCTCTCGTCCTTCCTCCCCTGTGATTCCAGAACCAGCAGGAAGTCGCCCTCATCGGTGTCCACCCGCACCAGACTGTCCACGCGGCGCTCGACCGGGGCGATCTCCGTCAGGTCCGTGTTGACCACGGAGATCGAGCGAGGCTCCGGAAACGGCACATGGAACAGCCGCCGGAAGCTGCGGATCATCCCCTCGGTGTCCTTCTGGCAGATCTGATGCAGCGCCTCGTGTGGCGAGCTGACCATCGGATCTCCTTTCTGTCGGCGTGAATAACGAGCTACGCGGCCATCAGTTCGCACCACACGTATTTGCCCGAGTGGCCGAATCGGGAGGACGGCTGCCAGCCCCACACGTCCGTGCAGGCGCGTACGAGGGCGAGGCCTCGGCCGGTCTCCGTGTCGGGCTTCGCCAAGTGGCATGGGGGTTCCGGGGGTTCGGGGTCGGCGTCCCAGGCGCCGATCCACAGGGTGTTGCCCGACCAGCACACACGGAGGGCGGCAGGGCCCTTGGTGTGGAGTACGGCGTTGGCGATCAGCTCTGTGGCGAGGAGTTCGGCGGTGTCCAGGAGGGTGGTCAGGCCGTGCATCGTGAGGATCAGGCGGAGGGTGCGGCGGGAGACGGTGACGGCTCGGGGGTCGTGGGGGATGTGGAGGACGTACTCCCAGGGTTCGGGTGCGATTTCGGGCATGGGTCAGCTCCGTGGTGGGGTGAGGTGGGGAGTTGGTCTGGGCGGGCGGTGGCATTGCCTCAGCCGTCGTGGCGTGACGGAGTGGTGCGCTTCCGGGGTGCCGGTGATGCCGCAGAGTGCGCGGTGCATGACTGACGGTATTTCCTAAATTTAGGATGCCGCAACCCTCTGCCGTATTCTGACCCCCGAACGAGCGACGCGCACAGGGCAGTTGGGACGAGGAGGCACCCGTGCCGACGAAGAGGCACCTCACGGCCCGCAGAGTGCGGCTGGGATCCGAGCTGCGCAAACTGCGCGAGGCGACCGGCATGAAGGCTCGGGAGGCCGCGGCACTCCTGGGAGCCGACTCGGTCCAGATGAGCCAGATCGAGTCCGGGGTCGCGGGTGTGAGCGCCGCTCGGGTACGGCGCCTCGCCGCTCACTACGCCTGTACGGACGACGGGTTGATCGAGGCCCTGGCGGCGATGGCGACCGATCGCACGCGGGGCTGGTGGGAGGAGTACCGGGGAGTGTTGCCGCCGGTGTTCCTGGACACCGCCGAGGTTGAGCACCATGCCGCGCTGCTCCGCGAGGTGGTGATCACGCATGTGCCCGGGCTTCTACAAACCGCCGACTACGCAAGCGCCGTCTACTCGTACATGGTCCCCGGGCTGCCCGACAGCGAGTTGAACCCCCGGGTGGAACACCGGATGCGGCGGCGAGCTGTCATCGAAGGGGGTAGCCCCACCCCGTATGAGACGCTCATCCACGAGTTCGCTCTGCGCCTTCGCGTGGCCGACCGGGCCGTCGCCCGCGCTCAACTCCGCCAGATCCTGGAGCAGAGCGAGCAGGTTCACGTCACTGTGCGAGTCATCCCCACGGATCAGGACGGCTTCGCGGGCGCCGGCGCCTCGATGATGTACGCGGGCGGCCCGGTGGCCCAACTGGACACCGGGCTACGCGATGCCCCCACCGGAACCATGTTCATCGATGCAGAGCCCCGCCTGAAGCAACTCCGAACACTCTTCCGTAAGGTGAAGGAGGCGTCGCTGGAGCCCATCGCGTCGCGTGACTTCATCCACCGATTGTCGAAGGAACTGTGAGGCCCCTAATGGCTAAGGCCTTGCTCTGGCAGAAGTCGACGTTCTCCGACGGCGGCGACGGCAACACCTGCGTCGAACTCGCGGCAGCGCACCCCACCCTCCACCTCCGCGAATCCGACACCCCAGCCACCGTCATGGCCACCACCCCCACCGCCGTCGCCCACCTCCTCCACGCCATAACCTCCGGCAGGTTCAGCAGACCCCGAGGGTGATTACCCCTCCTGGTGCGGTACCGGCCCCGCGCGGTCCAGCAACCCCGTGCGGGCCGCCAGCGCCGCCGCCTCCAGCCTCGACCCCACGCCCAGTTTCATCAGCACCCGCTGGACGTGCGTACGGGCGGTCGACGGGGCGATGTTCATGCCCGCCGCGATCAGTCTCGTGTCCTCGCCGTCCGCGACGCGGACCAGGACCTCGACCTCGCGCGGAGTCAGCATCTGCAGGAGGCGCTGGCCCTCGTCGTCGGGCTGGGCGGCGGGGTTCAGCAGCTCGCTGAAGGCGCTCTGGAGCAGTTGGGGCGCCACCGCCGCCTCTCCCGCGCGGGCCTTCATGATGGCCCGTTCGACCCCCTCGATGCGCTCGTCGTGCCGTACGTAGCCCGACGCGCCCGCGGCGAACGCGGCCGCGATGCCGCGCGGGTTGGGCACCGGGCCGAGGACCAGCACCGCCACCTGCGGACGTTCGCGCTTGATCCTGACCACCGGGTCGAAGATCCCCGGTTCGGCCGGTGTCGCCGTGCCGAGCAGGCACACCTCGGGTGCCCTTGTGATCACCAGTTCCGCCGCGCCCGCGGCGGGCGCCGCCGCCGCGAGCACCCGGTGCCCCCGCAGCTTCAACGCCGAGGCCAACGCCTCGGCCAGCAGTCGGTGGTCGTCGACCACCATGAGCCGCACTCCCATCGAGCCACCCCACCCCCCAGTCCCCCCAGATGGTTGCCAACTATGGCTGCCCACTGGTCTTCACGGACAGAAGCCCCCCGACTTCCCCGTCGGCTCCCCCGCTCTCATGCCCCCGGAAGCTACACGCTTGTTCGACGTTGCGCTCCCCCTATGGGAGAGATGTGCCCCGGATTACCGAAATTCCCTCCCATTCGAGCGTGATGAGGGATACGTGCACGGCCCCACCCCTGAGCTGGGGCGGGGCCGTGGAACGAGGCCGAGGGGGCGCGTGGGGTTACTTCGCCCCGAATCCGAGCGCCGTGTACTCCTTCTCGTCTTCCGAGTACGGCTTGCTGACGAGTTCCGAGCCGATGAACCACCGTCCGTCGGTGTAGAGCATCTCGCTCAGCGTCGGCGTCATGCCGCTGATCGCGCGGAGCACCGACTCGGAGGACGGGGTCTCCAGAAGCATGGTCTGCTTCAGCGTCTTGCCGTCGACGGAGACGATCTGGGCGCCCTTGTCGTACGGGCCGTCCTTGAAGGCGATGATGTTCGGCCCGTCCATACGGATCGGGAACAGCTCGTAGTCATCGCCCGCGTCGACCCGGTCGCCGGTGGACTTACCGGTGGCCAGCGAGAAGGAGACGATCTCGTTGGTGGAGCTGTAGGAGCCGGTGCCGTCGTGGTTCTTGGTCGGCATGTACACCTTGTCGTTGCCGACGTAGATGCCCTTGCAGGCCCAGACACCGCGGACCGGGCACTCGTAGTCGTACTTGTCGTCCGGGATGGAGATCTTGGCGCGCAGCTTGCCGCTGTCGTCGAGCGAGAAGATGTCGGTCGTGCCCGTCAGCGGGATGTCGCTGCCCGTCACCACACCGAAGACCACCGGGTTGGTGGAGATGACCTTGGCGCGCTGGATGCCGGAGGGCACCTTGTACGTCCACTTGACGCTGCCCGACTTCGGGTCGAGCAGCTGGATCTCGAAGGTCTCGCTGCCGTAGTCGCCGCACTTGCGGACCGCGATCAGCTGGGCGCCGCCCGCGTAGCCGTCGTCGACACACTCGCCGGCCTTCGGCGACCACAGCACCTTGCCGGAGTTGACGTCGAACGCGGCGCCGCCGGAGTAGCCGCCGGCCGCGGCGACCGTCGTACCGGAGATGGTGACCTCGCCGAACGGCACCTTGCTGCCGCTGAGGTCTGCGTTCTTGGTCCACACCTCCTTGCCGGTCTCGACGTTGAACGCGGTGACCTCGGTGCAGGGCTGGCGGTCGTCGTTGTTCTTGCGCTTGGCCGACTCGGTCACCACGACGGCGATGCCCTCGGTGGTGATCTCACGGGAGCCCGCGCAGGTCTGACCGGACAGGTCCAGCGTCCACTTGGACTTCCCGCTGTCCGGGTCATAGCCGATGATCTTGTTGAGGGCGGCCTTGGCGTACGTGGTCTTCGTCAGCCAGGAGCCCTTGACGCTGTCGATCTGCAGCTTTTCCTTGACCTCGTGCGCGGGCACCTGGAAAAGGATCTTCGCGCTGGTGCTGGAGGGCACCTTCTCCTGCGCCTCGGTCGGGACCTCGACACCGCCGGTCGACGAACCGCCGGACGACGACGAGCCGCCGTCGTCACCCTTGGTGTCGTCCTTGCCGCCGGTCGTGCCCTCCGAACTGGCGGTGTCCTTCTTGCCGTTGTCGTCGTCCCCGCCGGAGGTGGCGACATAGACGCCGCCGGCGGCGATGAGCGCGATGGCGGCGACCGCCGCGGTGATGATGATCGCCGTGGAGTTGAGCTTCTTCTTGCCGACGGGGGCCTGTCCCACCTGCGGGTGCATCGGCATGGTCTGCGGCTGATAGCCGTACGGGCCGGGCTGTGGCTGCTGGCCGTAGGGACCCGGCTGCGGCTGCTGGCCGTACGGGCCGGGCTGCGGCTGGCCGTAGGGACCCGGCTGGCCGGGCTGGCCCGGGTAGCCGTAGCCGGGCTGCGGCGGCGGAGGCGTCTGCGGGTAGCCGTAGCCGGGGCCCTGCGCGGGCGGGGGTGCCTGCGGCGGCTGGGCCGGCGGCGGGGTCTGCTGCGCCGGCGGTGCCTGCGGGTAGCCGTAGCCCGGGCCCGGGGCGGGTGGGCCCTGCGGCGGGGGCGTCGGGGCGCCGAAACCGCCGGGCGGCGGGGGTGTGGGCGCGCCGAAACCGCCCTGCGGCGGGGCGTCCTGCGGGGGCTGACCCTGGGCCGGAGGCTGACCCTGGGCCGGGGGCTGACCCTGGGCCGGAGGCTGGGCGGGCTGCTGGCCCTGACCCTGGGCCGGAGGCTGGGCGGGCGGCTGGTTCGGGGGCGGGCTCGGAGGCTGGTTCGGCGGGGGCGGCTGCGTCATGACGTGGATACCTCGAAGCGGATCTCGGAGGAGGGGTGAGGGACGATTGGGGATGTCGACCGGGTCACGGCGGGGCCGGGCGGCGGTGGCGTCGGCAGGCCGATGTCCGCGGCCTGCGGCGACGGCACGGACACGGCCGGTCCGCAGCCTGTGGCGACAGCTCGGACCAGGCCGGTCCGCGGCCCGCGGCGGTCGCGCGCGTCACTTGCCGTAGGCCAGCATCAACTTCTCCTTCGCGTCGTCGACACCGTTCAGCAGGGTCGTGGAGATGTAGAAGCGCCCGTCCACGTAGTCGATGGCCTTCGAGTAGAAGGAGCTCTCGATCTCCGCGGCGCTCGCCGGCATCTGGATGAGCTTGGTCGCCTGGCGGCTGTTGCCGGTGGTCGGAACGGACACCACCTGGCCGCCCGCGTCGCGCGAGGACTCGACGTACGCGATGAGCTTCGAACCCTCGATCCTGACCGGGGAGATCTCCGCGTCGGAGGAGGGGGACTTGACGCGCCACTTCTCCTTGCCGGTCGAGAGGTTCAGGGCGACGATCTCGTTCGTGCCGTCCTTCTCCTCGGTCGGCAGGTACAGGGTGTTCGCGTCGGCCGCGACGCCCGTGCAGCCCTGCATGTCGCGGGTGAGGATCCCGCCGTCGCACTCGGGCGCGAACGAGTCGTCGGACTCGACCTGCGAGCGGGTCGAGCCGTCGGCCTTGAGGGTGGAGATGTTCCAGGTGTTCTCTTCCTCGTTGGTGAGGTAGAGGACGACCGGGTCCACGGAGTACGCGTGCTCGACCTTCCAGCCCTTGGGGATCTTCCGCGTCCACTTGGCCTTGCCGGTCCTCGGGTCCAGCTCCTGGACCTCGTCGTGCTCCTTGTCGGTGGTCACCGCGCAGGAGGAGACGGAGATCAGCCGCGTGGCGCCCGCGAACCCGGCCGGGTAGCAGGACTGCCCGTAACTCTTCTTGTCGAACAGCTTCTTGCCGGTGTTGATGTCGTACGCCGTCCCGGACTGCGAGCGGCCCACCATGAGCGTGTCACCGGTGACGGACAGCCCGACGCTGATGGCGCTGTCGAACAGGTCCCCCTCTTCCAGCTCCGCCGACCAGCCCTTGTCGCCGGTGTTCAGGTCGATCTGCTGGAGCTGGTCGCACTCGGCGTTGTCGCCGGTGCCGCTCTGGTACGAGACCACGATCCGGTCGCCGGAGGTCGCCTTCGGGGTGACCGCGCAGATCTTGCCCTCGAACTCGATCGGGTCCCAGGCGGGGTTCCCGTCACCGACGTTGTAGGCGAACAGCTGCTTGTACGCCGCCTTCACCGCGACCTTGTCGGTGACCCACAGGCCGGGGGCGCTCGCGCCGGAACCGGGGGCGTCGGGGGCGCTCTTGTACCAGAGCACCTTCGCCTCGCCGGTCTTGCGGTCCGCGTTGAGGTCGGAGACGTCGAGGTCCTCGCCACCGTCGCCGCTGCCGTCGCCCTGGTTGACGGGCACGGAGGGCGAGGTCGAGGGCTTGTCGTCCTCGGTGGGGCTCGCGCTCTCCTTGGCGACCGGCTTCTTCTCGTCGTCGTCCCCGAGGCTCGTCACCGCGAACACCGTGCCGCCGACCACGAGCAGCGCGGCCACGGCGGCGCCGATGATCACCGCGGGCCTGCCCTTGAAGAGGTTCCTGGAACCACCGCCGCCACCGACCGGCGGCGGGGTGGGCGCGCCAGGGTACTGCGACTGCGGGTAGCCGTAACCGGCCTGCGACGCCGGGTTGTACGGGCCGGGCTGCTGCGGCTGGGCGTAGGCGCCGGGCTGCTGCGGCTGTCCGTACGGGCCGGGCTGCGTGTACGGGCCCGGCTGCGCGGGTGGCTGCTGCTGGGGGTAGCCGTAGCCGGGGACCTGCGCGGGCGGGCCCTGCGGCGGGGGCGTCTGCGGGTAGCCGTACGGCTGTTGCGGCGGTTGCGGCTGTGACTGCGGTGGCGGGTTCTGTGGTGCTCCGTAGCCGCCCTGCGGCGGCTGATCGGGTGGCTGAACCATCAGCGCTTTCCCCCTGTTTCGCTGCTTTCGAGCCACCCGTGGTCACGCGTGGTGTCGCTTCTCAGACTGTTCTCAGACGGCTCTTTCTATCACTGCGACGCTCCCACGCACGGGGCCGGTCGCTCCCCTGTTCCCAAGGGAGAACCGGCCCGTGATGTCCTCGTTACGCTCCTTCACGCCCCCTTCACGGGACGTGCGCGCCGTCCGCGATACGCCATTTGAGGGCGGGGGACTTATGGGCGCCGACCAGGGGAAGCGCCCTGAAGGGGTGCGGGGAACTGCGCGATCAACCACGTACAACCCGCACCTGGCATCGAACATCAGCCCTGACGGAGCTCCCCCACACCCGCGGAGCGCTCACGCGTCCTCGGCGAGTTCCAGCCACCGCATCTCCAGCTCTTCCTTCTCCCCGAGCAACGCCCTCAACTCGGCGTCGAGCTCCGCCACCTTCGCGAAGTCCGTCGCGTTCTCGGCGATCCGCGCATGCAACTTCGCCTCCTTCTCGGAGACCTTGTCCAACTGCCGCTCGACCTTCTGGAGTTCCTTCTTCGCGGCACGGGCGTCGGCGGCGGAGACTGCCTTCTCCGAGGCGGCCTTCACGGCAACAGGCGAGGCGGCGGCCGCGACTTCCTCCATCTTGTGACGCCGCTCGATGTACTCGTCGATCCCCCGCGGCAGCATCCGCAGCGCCGCGTCGCCGAGCAGCGCGAACACCCTGTCGGTCGTCCGCTCGACGAAGAACCGGTCGTGGGAGATCACGATCATCGACCCGGGCCACCCGTCGAGCAGGTCCTCCAGCTGCGTGAGGGTCTCGATGTCGAGGTCGTTCGTCGGCTCGTCGAGGAAGAGGACGTTGGGCTCGTCCATCAGCAGCCGCAGAATCTGGAGCCGCCGCCGCTCACCACCGCTGAGGTCGCCCACCGGCGTCCACTGCTTCTCCTTGTTGAAGCCGAAGGTCTCGCAGAGCTGTCCCGCCGTCATCTCGCGCCCCTTGCCGAGGTCGACGCGGTCGCGGATCTGCTGCACGGCCTGGAGCACCCGCAGGTCCGGGTCGAGCTCGGCGACCTCCTGGGACAGATACGCGAGCTTGACCGTCTTGCCGGTGACGACCCGCCCGGCGGCCGGCTGCTTCTCCCCCTCGCTGCGCGCGGCGTCCGCCATGGCCCGCAGCAGGGAGGTCTTGCCGGCGCCGTTGACCCCGACGAGGCCGACCCGGTCGCCCGGCCCGAGCTGCCACGTCAGATGCTTCAGCAGCACCTTCGGCCCGGCCTGCACGGTGACGTTCTCCAGGTCGAAAACGGTCCTGCCCAGCCGGGACGACGCGAACTTCATCAGCTCGCTCGTGTCACGCGGCGGCGGCACGTCCGCGATCAGCTCGTTCGCCGCCTCGACCCGGAACCGCGGCTTCGACGTACGGGCCGGGGCGCCGCGCCGCAGCCACGCCAGCTCCTTGCGGACGAGGTTCTGCCGCTTGGTCTCCTCGGTGGCGGCGATGCGCTCACGCTCGGCGCGGGCGAAGACGTAGTCGGAGTACCCGCCCTCGTACTCGAAGACCGAGCCCTTCTGCACGTCCCACATCCGCGTGCACACCTGGTCCAGGAACCACCGGTCGTGGGTGACGCAGACGAGCGCGGACCGCCGCTCCCGCAGGTGGCCCGCA
The DNA here is from genome assembly GCF_042802555.1 of Streptomyces sp. NPDC057474. Taxonomy (NCBI): domain Bacteria; kingdom Bacillati; phylum Actinomycetota; class Actinomycetes; order Kitasatosporales; family Streptomycetaceae; genus Streptomyces; species Streptomyces sp. NPDC057474. Next base: position 15,893 of record NZ_JBHVDX010000147.1, read on the forward strand.
AGCCAGGAGATGCCTTCCACGTCGAGGTGGTTGGTGGGCTCGTCGAGGACGATCAGGTCCTGCTCCTCGATGAGCAGCTTGGCGAGCGCGATGCGCCGCCGCTCACCGCCGGAGAGCGGGCCGATGACGGTGTCGAGCCCCTGCGGGAAGCCGGGCAGGTCGAGCCCGCCGAACAGCCCGGTGAGCACGTCCCGGATCTTGGCGTTCCCCGCCCACTCGTGGTCCGCCATGTCCCGGATGACCTCGTGCCGGACGGTGGCGGCCGGGTCGAGGGAGTCGTGCTGGGTGAGCACGCCGGCGTGGAGGCCGCCGGAGTGGGTGACCCGGCCCGTGTCGGCCTCCTCCAGCTTGGCGAGCATCCGGATCAGGGTCGTCTTGCCGTCCCCGTTCCGCCCCACGACGCCGATCCGGTCCCCTTCGGAGACGCCGAGCGAGACCCCGTCGAGCAGGGCGCGGGTGCCGTACACCTTGCTGACGTTCTCGACATTGACCAGATTGACGGCCATTACTCTCCTGACACGGGGACGATCGACCCTCCAGGGTAGTCGGCGGGGCGAAGGGGTGTGACGGGCGGCAGGAACGAGGGCCGGGGGACGCCATGAGCGGGGGCAGAACTCCGGGACCGGGGGCGGAACGCTTCACTCGGCCACGGCGACGCTCTCGCCCCCCACGGTCGGGACCGGCGGCGGCCCGAACGCTCGCGCGGACAAGTGCGGGTGGGTGGGGGCTGGTCGCGCAGTTCCCCGCGCCCCTCAAAAGGCAAGGGCTGCGCCCCATGCCTTTTCGCTGAAGGGCCGCAGGCCCCTTCAGGGGCGCGGGGAACTGCGCGAGAAATCACGAGCCACCCGCACCCGCCGAACCACACCGACCCCCCGAGCCACTAGGCGCCCCGGCCGAGCGGCGCAGCCCGGACGTAGGGATTCCCCTTATTGACGTGACCTCGTCAATTCCGTCACCGTATGTCACCAGGACGCCACCCCCCACGCTGGTCAGTCCGCGCAAGTCCTCACGAGAGGGGAACCACCCCCAATGTTCGTGCAGAACTCCCCCGCCCCCCACGCCCCCGGTCGCCGCAGACGCGGCGCGCTCGCCGCTGTGGTGTCCGCCGCGGCCCTGTTCACCGTCGGTGCCGCGACCGCCACCCCCGCCGTCGCGGCACCCGCGCAGGGCAAGATCGTCGGTGCGAACGCCGAGAACGCCATCAAGGGCAGCTACATCGTCACGCTCAAGGAGAGCCTCCCCTTCAAGGCGGCCTCCAGCAAGGGCAAGGCGGTCGCGACCCGGTACGGCGCCGAGGTGGAGCAGACGTACAAGAAGGCGCTGAACGGCTACGCCACCGAGATGACCGAGGCGGAGGCGAAGCAGCTCGCCGCCGACCCGGCCGTCGCCACGGTCGCCGCCAACAAGACCGTCCACATGAGCGACACCCAGACCGGCGCGACCTGGGGCCTTGACCGCATCGACCAGGCCGACCTGCCGCTCGACTCGTCGTACACGTACCCCGGCAGCGCGGGCAGCGGCGTCACCGCCTACATCATCGACACCGGCGTACGGATCACCCACACCGACTTCGGCGGCCAGGCCTCGTACGGCTACGACGCCGTCGACGACGACTCCTCCGCCGACGACGGCAACGGGCACGGCACGCACGTCGCCGGCACCGTCGCGGGCACCACCTACGGTGTCGCCAAGGCCGCCGACATCGTCGCCGTCCGCGTCCTCGACGACGAGGGCTCCGGCACGACCGCCGGTGTCGTCGCCGGTATCGACTGGGTGACCGACAACGCCCAGTTCCCGGCCGTCGCCAACATGTCGCTCGGCGGCAGCGCGGACTCCACCCTCGACGCCGCCGTCGCCAACTCCATCGCGGCCGGCATCACCTACGCCGTCGCGGCCGGCAACGACAACGCCAACGCGGCCGGCTACTCCCCGGCCCGCGTCGCGAGCGCCATCACCGTGGGTGCCTCCACCAGCGCCGACGCCCGGTCGTCGTTCTCCAACTACGGTTCCTCGCTGGACATCTTCGCGCCGGGTTCGTCCATCACCTCCGCGTCGAACAGCTCCAACACGGCCACCGCGACCTACTCCGGTACGTCGATGGCGTCCCCGCACGTCGCCGGCGCGGCCGCCGTCTACCTCGGCGAGAACCCGAGCGCCTCGCCCTCGGCGGTCACCACGGCCCTGACCTCGGCAGCCTCCGCCTCCACCCTCACCAGCGTCGGCACCGGCAGCCCCAACCTGCTGCTCCAGGTCACGCCCAGCGGCGACGGGGACGACGGCGGGGACGACGGTGGCGACACCGGTACGGCCTTCGAGTCGACCACCGACGTCTCCATCCCGGACGCCGGCTCCGCCGTCTACTCGCCCATCGCCGTCAGCGGTCTCACCGGCAGCGCCCCCAGCGACCTGTCCGTGTACGTCAACATCGTCCACACCTACCGCGGTGACCTGGTCATCGACCTCGTGGCCCCGGACGGCTCGACGTACCGCCTGAAGAGCAGCAGCTCCTCCGACTCCACGGACAACGTCGACGCCACCTACACGGTCGACGCGTCCAGCGAGACGACGGTCAACGGGAGTTGGCAGCTGAAGGTGCAGGACGTCTACAGCGCGGACACCGGCTACATCAACAGCTGGAAGCTGACCTTCTGACGGAGTGTCCGGCCAAACGTTTGTTAGAACACGCGAGTTCGACCAAACGTTTGGCAGAACCTCCACGACGACGCCGTGCGCCCCGGGGACACCACGCCCCGAGGCGCACGGCGGTCTTGCGGGCGCCTATCGGCGCTGTTGCTGGATCAGTGCCGAGGCCGGGGCCAGTGAGCGGGCGTCGGCGGCCGACTCGTGGTGGACGGGCATGTCGTCGCGGATCAGGTGCTCGGGGATGAAGACGGCCGCGGCGACGCCGCCGTTGGTCGACTGGCGCAGCTCGACGCGCAGACCCTGACGGTCGGCGAGGCGGTTCACCACGATGAGGCCGATCTGCTTGGCGTCGAGGAGGTCGACCTTCTCCGACTGGATCTTGCGGTTGGCTTCGGCCATCGCCTCCTCGTTCATGCCGAACCCGCTGTCCTCGACCTCGATGAGGATGCCGTCGCGCAGCAGGGCGGCCCGCAGCTGGACCTTGGTGGAGGGCGGGGAGAACGCGGCGGCGTTCTCGACGAGTTCGGCGAGCAGATGGATGACGTCGGCGACGGAACCGCCGTTCAGCGACACGCGCGGTGCGGCCCAGATCTGGACCCGGGTCGCGTCCTCGATCTCGGCGACGGCGGCCCGCAGGATGTCCGACAGCGCGATCGGTTCGCGCCAGCCGCGGCCGGGGGCGATCCCGGACAGGATGAGCAGCGACTCGGAGTGGCGCCGCATCCGGGTGGCGAGGTAGTCGATCCGGTAGAGGTCGTACAGCTCGACGTGGTCCTGCTGTTCCTGCTGGCGCTGCTCCATCACGCTGAGCAGGTCGAGCTGGCGGTGGAGCAGCACCTGGCTGCGGCGGGCGAGGCTGACGTACACCCCGGAGATGCCGCTGAGGAGTTCGGCGCGCTCGGAGGCCGCCTTGAGCGCGGCCCGCTGCACGGCGGTCAACGCGGTGCCCACCTGCGCGAGTTCGTCGCCGGCGAGGCGCCGCATCGGGGCCTCGGCGTCGATGTCGACGCCCTGCCCGGCGTGCAGCTTGCGCATGGCCTGCGGCAGGCGGCGTCCGGCGACTTCGAGGGCGGAGTTGCGCAGGTCGAGGAGTTCGACGATGAGACCGCGCCCGACGCCCACGGAGACGAGGAGCGACAGGAGTACGCCGACGAGACCGAGGACGACCGCGACGCCGGACGCGCCGAGCGTGTCCCAGCCGAAGACGTCCGCCTTGGCGGCAGCGCCCGTTCCCGCGTCCTCCTCCGCTTCGGCGAGGCCCTCCAGCACGGCCGTCGAGGAGGAGTCCCAGTCCTTCAGCACGGCCGCCGACACCGGCCCCGCCCCGGCGTCCGTGACCCCGTCCTCGACCTTGACGAGGGAGGCGTAACTGTCGCTGTCCAGCAGCACGTTGTAGGCAGGCTGGTGTTCGGCCTTGAGGTCGGCGACGGCCGGCTTCAGCAGCTCGCGCTGGGTGGCGACGGCGCCGATGAAAAGCGCGTACTGATCCTTGCCCAGCGTCCCGGAGGCGGTGGCGGCGGCCAGCAGGGCCTGCTCGCGGGCCACGGCGTCACGGACGCGGGAGAGTTCGAGGACGACACGCGCCTCGGAGGTCGCGTCGGTGCCCTTCTCGCTGGTGAGCGCGCCGGTCACGGCGAAGGCGTGGTCGATGACCGCCGAGTACGCGGTGTACGCCTTCGAGACCGAGTCCTTCCCGGTGGACTTCGCGTCGGACCCGGTGGCGTCCGCGCGCAGGGCGGCGAGATCGCTGAAGTCGGATTCGAGGGTGTCCAGGCGGGCGGGCAGGACGGTGTCGATGAGGGCCGCGTCCGAGCTGGAGGAGTTGAGGCCCGCGCGGAGCGCCGTCACGGCCTTGTCGGTGGCCTGCTGGTCGGCCCTCAGGTCGTCGAGACCCGTTTCGCTGCGCTTGGCGGCGTACCGCATGGCGGCCGTCCGCTCGGCCTGCAACGCGGTGACGAACTCGGCGACCGGCGCGAGCAGTTCACTGTTGACGTCCTTGGCACGCTCGGTGTCACCGATGGCGGCCACGGTCGTCACGGCGGCATAGCTCCACAACGCCATCAACGACACGATGGGCAGCATCAGCAGGGCGACGATCTTCGCCCGCACGGATCTGGGACGCAGCCGGGCGGTTACACGGAGAAATTTCATTTGGGGACCTCGCTCGGGGAGGGCGACTCAAACGCCTCGTAAGGGGCGCGGGGCTGTGTCGGATTTGCGGCTCCGCCGCGTGGACGCGACCAGCCCCCACCGGCCCGCAGGTCACGACAACGCTCGAAGCGGAGCGCTCACGCCGTCGAAAGCTCGACCTCACGCAGCAGTTCATCGGCGAAAGAAGACTCCGCCCGCTTCCCCGTCGGCGACAGCGCCACATACGCCGAGGTCAGGAAGAGGAACGATCCCAGCAGCACGGCCAGCGGGAACAGGAACTCCGTAGCCGTGGCCCCCGCCAACTGGGCCGTGCTGGGCGCGAGATCGATACTGACGGCGTACATCGCGGTGTAGTGCATGCTGCTGACCGCGAGCCCCATGACGAGCGCGGCGATCGCGGCGAGCACACCGCCCCGCACGATCAGTGTGAGAGTGAGCGCGGCGGTCGCGGCCACGACGGCGATCACCACGGAGGCGATGACCAGGGACGGGTTGTAGCTGATCTCGCCGTGCAGGTTGAGCGCGGTCATGCCGGTGTAGTGCATCGCGGCCACGCCGAGCCCGGTGCCGAGGCCGCCGAAGGCCACCGCGCGGACCCGGGAGCGGCCGTAACCGGCGGTGAAGACACCGGCGCTGACGACGGCGATCGCCATGACCAGGCTGAGGACGGTCATCGGGACGTCGTAGCGGATCGGCGTCCCCTCCACCCCGAAGCCCATCATCGCGACGAAGTGCATGGTCCAGATGCCCGAGCCGATGGCGAACGACGCCAGCGTCAGCCAGTTCCGTTTCGAGGCGCCCTCGGCCTCAAGTGCCCGGACGGTGCAGCGCAGTCCGAGGGCGGAGCCGACGCAGGCCATGACGTAGGAGAGGACGGGGGTGACCCATCCGGCGCTGAAGTGGTCCATGTGTCCCATGAGGAATCCCTCTCGCCCGCCGCGGGGACGACACCACGCACACGGGAAGTACCGCCGGTAACAAGGCACCGGGGATCGAGATCATGCCACCCGAAAACGACGGGCAGACATCCACAAAAGGACCCAGAAGGGATTTTTCTGAACATTAAAAATGCTGTGGCGTGGGTTACAAACTGAGGGGTACGCCAGACCAATGCCTGACCTGCACATTTCCTCCACGGGACCACCTCGGTCAAGCACTTGACCGTTCACCACGACCAATGAGTTCCACCAGCGACCACCCGGCGAGTGTCATCGCCACCGCCGTCGGCGCGGTCACCTGGACGGCGATCAGCAGGGCCGAGCGCCCATCGAAAAGCCCGCCGAACCCGACCATGGAGAGCCCGAGCACACCGAAGAGACACAGGGTCGCCCCCAGGGCGGCGGCGGGGCCGGAATACGCGCCCGACCTGCGCGAACCGCTCGCTCGGGACGATCGAGCGGCGGGCCGCTCGAAGCTCCGGAAGGCGGCGACGAGGACCGCCGTGAGGACGGCCGCGGCGGCGATACGGAGGGGCAGTTGGACCCACCAGGCGCCCGACGCCGGCGCGGGCAGGTCGGCGCCGAGGGCGAGCAGTACGCCGTACACCCCGAGCATGGCCGAAAGATGCCACAGGAACGCGGTCATCGAGATGCCGTTGGCCGCGACGACCGCCCGCCACACCTTCGGCCGTTCCAGCCACCGCCCGACCGGCCCGCGCAGCCACTCCACCGCGCCGACGAGCCACAGCCCGTGGCACAGCAGCGCGAAGGTCGGCGGCGCCATGTTCGACACCTTCTCGCCCGGCATCCCGACCATCGACAGCGGATACGGCCCGTACGCCACCAGCAGCGCGGCCCCCGCGAGCCCGGCCCCGGCGAGCAGATGCGGCCGCGTCAGCCGCCCGTCGGCACGCAGGAATCCGAGCTGGTGGATCGCGAGCCACACGAAGGCGAAGTTGAGGAACTCGACGAAGGGCACGTCGAGCGCGAAGCGCAGCACGTCGACGGCCCCCGCCGCCGCGACCAGCGCCCCGAACGCGCCCCACCCGTACCTTTCGTGCAGTGTGAGCAGCGGCGGGGTGAAGGCGACCATCGCGAGATAGATCCCGATGAACCACAGCGGCTGCGCGACCAGCCGCAGCGCCACGTCGAGCAGTCCGCCTCCCTGGCCCGCGAGTTGGAGGAGGACGGCGGCGGCGCCCCACACCCCTATGAACACCATGGTGGGCCGCAGGAGCCGTTGGAGGCGGGCGCGGAGGAAGGCGGGGTAGACGGAGCCGCCGTCCGGGTGCTTGCGGCTGAGGGAGCGGTAGGAGAGGGCGTGCGAGAAGCCGCCGACGAAGAAGAACACCGGCATGATCTGCAGGGCCCAGGTGAGGATCTGGAGCCGCGGCTCGACGGCGAGCAGGTTGCCCACCTCGACCTGCCCGTCTCCCCCGCCACCGGTCGTGACCGCCGCCATCAGCCAGTGGCCGAGGACGACCGTGCCGAGGGAGGCGACGCGGAGGAGGTCGACGTACCGGTCACGGGTGGACGGGGTGGCGGCGGCGAGCTCGCTCGCACTCACGCTTGCACTCATGGGAGTACGGTCGCGCCGACGCCCGGGTGGGCATCAGCGCTCCCGTACTCAACTCGCGTCTGAGTACCTGGGCTTGGGCTTCCCGGACACTGTCGCACCCGGCGCGGGTGAGTCGGCCACCCTGGCCGCCCTGCACGTACCGGACGCGAGCAACCCCTCGGCGATGGTGCGGGCCGAGTCGGCGTCCCGGGCCAGGAAGGCCGTGGTCGGGCCCGAGCCGGAGACGAGCGCGGCGAGCGCGCCGGCCGCGCGGCCCTCGGCGAGGGTGTCGGCCAGCTTCGGGAAGAGCGAGAGGGCTGCGGGCTGGAGGCCGTTGGAGTCCGGCAGGAAGGCCGCGAGCGCGTCGACGTCCCCCTTGGCGAGCGCGTCCAGCAGCACCTGGGAGGCGACGGGCTCGGGGACGACGTCGTGCGCGTGGAGCCGGTCGAACTCGCGGTAGACGGCGGGCGTGGAGAGCCCGCCGTCGGCGACGGCGAAGACCCAGTGGAACGAGCCGCCCACGTCGAGGGGCTGGAGTTGCTCACCCCTGCCCGTCCCGAGGGCCGCCCCGCCCACCAGGCTGAACGGCACGTCGCTGCCCAACTCCGCGCAGATGTCGAGGAGTTCGTCGCGCGAAGTGTTCGTGCCCCACAGCGTGTCGCAGGCGAGGAGCGCCCCGGCCGCGTCCGCGCTGCCGCCGGCCATGCCGCCCGCGACGGGGATGTCCTTGGCGATGCGCAGGTGGACGGCGGCCTCGATGCCGTGGCGTTCCGCCAGCGCGAGAGCGGCCCGGGCGGCGAGGTTCGTACGGTCCAGGGGCACCTGGTCGGCGCCGGGGCCCTCGCAGGTGACGGTCAGCTCGTCGGCGGGGGTGGCGGTCACCTCGTCGTACAGCCCGACGGCGAGGAAGACGTTGGCCAGGTCGTGGAAGCCGTCGGGCCGGGCGCCTCCGACCGCGAGCTGCACATTGACCTTGGCGGGGACGCGAACGGTGACGCTCACGACTGCCGGGACTCCTTGTCGTCGGTCTTGTTGTCGGTCTTGTTGTCGGTCTTGTTGTCGGTCTTGTTGTCGGTGGCGTCCTCGGTGACACGGTTCTCGGCGGTGACGCGGTTCTCGGCGATGGCGGCGAACTCCTCGACCGTCAGGGACTCGCCGCGGGCCTGCGGGGAGACCCCGGCGGCGACGAGGGCGGCCTCGGCGGCGGCCGCGGAACCGGCCCAGCCGGCGAGGGCGGCCCGCAGCGTCTTGCGCCGCTGGGCGAAGGCCGCGTCGACGACCGCGAACACGTCCCGCCTGGCGGCGGTGGTCTTGATCGGCTCGGTCCGGCGGACGAGCGAGACGAGCCCGCTGTCGACGTTCGGCGCCGGCCAGAAGACGTTCCGCCCGATCGCCCCGGCCCGCTTGACCTCCGCGTACCAGTTCGCCTTCACCGACGGCACGCCGTACACCTTCGAGCCCGGCCCGGCGGCGAGCCGGTCGGCGACCTCCGCCTGGACCATCACGAGGGTGCGCTCGATGGTCGGGAAGGTCTCGAGCATGTGCAGCAGCACGGGCACGGCGACGTTGTAAGGGAGGTTCGCGACGAGGGCCGTGGGCGGCGTGCCGGGAAGCTCGGCCACCTGCATCGCGTCCGAGTGCACGAGGGCGAAACGGCCGGCGCGGGTGGGCATGCGGGCGGCGATCGTCGCGGGCAGCGCGGCGGCGAGGACGTCGTCGATCTCGACGGCCGTGACCCTGTCCGCCACCTCCAACAGGGCGAGGGTGAGAGAGCCGAGACCCGGGCCCACCTCGACGACCGTGTCCTGCGGGCGGACGTCCGCGGTCCGCACGATCCGGCGGACCGTGTTCGCGTCGATCACGAAGTTCTGGCCGCGCTGTTTGGTGGGGCGCACGCCGAGCGCGGCCGCGAGTTCACGGACGTCGGCGGGGCCCAGGAGGGCGTCGGGGGAGGGGCTGCTCACGGCACAAGGGTACGGGGCGGGAGCTGTGCCCCGGTTCTTGGGCGCCTTGGAGCTCGGGGGTGCGGATTCGTCGGCGGGTGCGGGTGGTGTGGGGTTGCTCGCGCAGCTCCCCGCGCCCCTGAAAGACACTG
>NZ_JBHVDX010000148.1:0-25193 GCF_042802555.1 Streptomyces sp. NPDC057474
AGGCCCTCGGGCTTGGCGGCGGCGCGGCCGATGGCGGTCTCGATGCGGTTCAGCGCGGCGACGCGCTTGTCCTCCAGCGGGCCGAGGATGGCGTTGTCGACGAAGTTGGCGCCGCCCTGGCCGACGGTGTCGATCAGGCGCTGGTTGGCCTCCTGGATCTGCGTGTCGAGGAGGGCCAGGTTGCGGTCGACCTCGGCCTGCGCGGAGGCGGGGATGGCCGGGAGGCTTCCCTCGACCTCGGGGCAGGTGATGGTGCCCGCGGCACCCGCGTTGCCCGCGTCCTCGCCCGCGCCGGCCTCCGCACCGGCACCGGCACCGGCCTCCGCACCGGCGTCCGCCTCCTCGCCGGCGCCCGCGGCGCCGCCCTGGACGAGTTCGCAGGGCGCGAGGGCTTCGAGGCCCTCGGGCTTGGCGGCGGCGCGGCCGATGGCGGTCTCGATGCGGTTCAGCGCGGCGACGCGCTTGTCCTCCAGCGGGCCGAGGATGGCGTTCTGGACGAAGTTGGCGCCGCCCTGGCCGACCGTGTCGATCAGGCGCTGATTGGCCTCCTGGATCTGGGTCTGCAGCTGGGCGAGGTTGCTGTCGACCTCGGCCTGCGCGGAGGCGGGGATCGCCGGCAGGCTTCCCTCGACGGCCGGGCAGGAGATGGTGCCTGGGGACGCGTTCCCCGCGGCGTCCTGTCCGTTGTTGTTGGCACCCTCACCGGCGAGGGCGGAACCCGCGATGACCGCTCCGGAGAGCACGACCGCGGCGGCGCCGCCGATGATCCCTACGCGACGCTTGTTGTACTTCGGAAGAGCCCTGGACATGCGGATGCCTCACTCGGGTCGGGTGTGGTCGTTGTTTACAAACGCGGCGCCTGCGTTCGGGGAGAGTTACGGGAAAGCGGTTTCGTTTGTTCAAACCTTTCTCCGCGTCTCTCAAAGTTCTGTCAGATTGACGATTCATGCAGAGTTCTGCATACTCATGCATGACGGTGAACGCAGTGTGCGGAGAGACCGTGACCCGAGCGCTACCTCGCCCGAGGCGTATAAAAGGTCCGAGGCCACATCCACACCCTCTCTAGGAGCAACGCAAGTGAGCAGCAACAGCGGTGACGTACGGCTCTGGGGCGCCCGTTTCGCCGATGGTCCCGCCGAGGCCCTGGCGAAGCTGTCCGCGTCCGTCCACTTCGACTGGCGGCTGGCCCCGTACGACATCGCGGGCTCCCGCGCCCACGCGCGCGTGCTGCACAAGGCGGGTCTGCTCACCGAGGACGAGCTGGCCCGGATGATCGCGGGCCTGGACCAGCTCGAAACGGATGTGGCGTCGGGTGAGTTCATCGGCACCGTCGCCGACGAGGACGTGCACACCGCCCTGGAGCGCGGCCTCCTGGAGCGCCTCGGCCCCGACCTGGGCGGCAAGCTGCGCGCCGGCCGGTCCCGGAACGACCAGGTCGCGACCCTCTTCCGGATGTACCTCCGCGACCACGCCCGGACGATCGGCGGCCTGATCGCCGAGCTCCAGGACGCGCTGATCGGCCTGGCGGAGGCCCACCCGGACGTGGCGATGCCCGGTCGCACGCACCTCCAGCACGCCCAGCCCGTCCTCTTCGCCCACCACGTCCTCGCCCACGTCCAGTCCCTCTCCCGGGACGCGGAGCGCCTGCGCCAGTGGGACGAGCGCACGGCCGTCTCCCCGTACGGCTCAGGCGCCCTCGCGGGCAGCAGCCTCGGCCTGGACCCGGAGGCGGTGGCCAAGGACCTGGGCTTCGAGCACGGCAGCTCCGCGAACTCCATCGACGGCACGGCGTCCCGCGACTTCGTCGCCGAGTTCGCCTTCATCACCGCGATGATCGGCGTGAACCTCTCCCGGATCGCCGAGGAGGTCATCATCTGGAACACGAAGGAGTTCTCCTTCGTGACCCTCCACGACGCGTTCTCGACGGGCTCGTCGATCATGCCGCAGAAGAAGAACCCGGACATCGCGGAGCTGGCGCGCGGAAAGTCCGGCCGCCTGATCGGCAACCTGACGGGCCTGATGGCCACCCTCAAGGCCCTGCCCCTCGCCTACAACCGCGACCTCCAGGAGGACAAGGAGCCGGTCTTCGACTCCATCGACCAGCTGGAGATCCTCCTCCCCGCCTTCACCGGCATGATGGCCACCCTCACCGTCCACCGCGAGCGCATGGAGGAACTGGCCCCCGCCGGCTTCTCCCTCGCCACCGACATCGCCGAGTGGCTCGTCAAGCAGGGCGTCCCCTTCCGCGTCGCCCACGAGGTCGCCGGCGAGTGCGTCAAGGCGGCCGAGGCCGAGAACAAGGAACTGAACGACCTGACGGACGACCAGTTCGCCAAGATCTCGTCCCACCTGACCCCCGAGGTCCGCTCGGTCCTCGACGTCCCCGGCGCCCTGGCCTCCCGCAACGGCCGAGGAGGCACGGCCCCGAGCGCGGTGGCGATCCAGCTGGCCGACATCAAGACCGACGTGGCGGCCCAGCATGCCTGGGCAACCGCCAAGAAGAGCTAGTCACGCCGCTCCGAACGGGCGCAAGCCCGTAAGGGGCGCGGGGGACTGCGCGGCCGGCCACGACGCACCCGCACCCGCCAAAGCGCGATAAGCCCCGAGCTCTTGGGCGCCCCGGCTCACCCGGCGGGGCGTCATCGCAGGTTACGTTGGGTCCGGATACCGCAAGGAGCCGACCGAACGGAGCCCGCGATGCCCTTCGCCCGACTGGCCGCAGCAACAACCCCCACCTGCCACATCGGTTTCGGCCTGGCCGCAGTCGCCCGCCCCGGGTACATCAACCTCGGCCGCGACGACGACCTCGGAGAGACCCGCACCGTCGACGCCCTCCGCACCCGCACCCACGAACTCCTCGACACCGCCCACGCCCAGGGCGTCCGCTACTTCGACGCGGCCCGCTCGTACGGCCTCTCGGAGGAGTTCCTCGCCGACTGGCTGAAGGCCCGCCCCGAGATCGACGACATCGTCGTCGGCAGCAAGTGGGGCTACACCTACACCGCCGCCTGGACCACCGACGCCGAGAAGCACGAGGTCAAGGACCACAGCCTCCAGACGTACGAGCGGCAGCGCGCCGAGAGCGCCGAGCTGCTCGGAGACCGGCTCGACCTCTACCAGATCCACTCGGTGACCCCGGACAGCCCGGCCCTCACGGACAAGGAACTCCACGCCAAGCTGGCGGAGGCCGCGGCCCAGGGCGTCACCATCGGTTTCTCCACCAGTGGCCCGGCCCAGGCGGAGGCCATCCGCACCGCCCTCGCCGTGACCGTCGACGGCGAACCCCTCTTCCGTACCGTCCAGTCGACGTACAACGCCCTGGAGACCTCCGCCGCGCCCGCCCTCGCCGAGGCGCACGACGCCGGGCTCACCGTGATCGTCAAGGAGGGCATGGCCAACGGCCGGCTGGCCGGTCCGCATGCCCCGGACGCGCTCAGGGCCGTCGCCGAGCAGACGGGCCTGGGCTGCGACTCGGTCGCCCTGGCGGTGGTCCTGCGGCAGCCGTGGGCCGGCGTCGTTCTTTCCGGCGCCGCCACCATCACCCAGCTCGCCTCCAACCTGCACGCGGCGGTCGTCGACCTCGACGACGAGCAGCTGACCCGCCTCGCGGACCTCGCCGAGGACCCGTGGACGTACTGGGGCAAGCGCGGGAGCCTGCCCTGGCACTGAGAAGAACCCCGGTATGCGACCGGACATGAGACGTTCATGCCCACGATGAGACAGGTGTGTCTCATATGGGCTATGGTTGTCTCATGGCTGTCGACCGTGAACACGTGCTGCGCAGCGCAGCCACCCTGCTGACCCGCAAATCCACCGCGACCATGGACGAGGTCGCCAGGGTCGCCGGGATCAGCCGGGCCACGCTGCACCGCCACTTCGCCGGACGTGACGCGCTCGTACGCGCACTGGAGACGCTCGGCATCGCGGAGTGCGAGGCCGCGCTGGATGCGGCCCGCCCGGCCGAGGGCCCGGCGCGCGATGCCGTACGACGGCTCGTGCGAGAGATCGAACCGGCCGCCGGCCTGCTCGCCTTCCTCTACACCGAGAACCAGCTGTTCGAGGGGGAGGAGCAGCACGAGGGCTGGGCCCGGATCGACGACCGCATCGCGGCCCTCTTCAAGCGCGGCCAGGCGGCAGGCGAGTTCCGTATCGACCTCACCCCGGCCTGGCTCACCGAGGCGCTCTACGGCCTGCTGGCCTCCGGCGCCTGGGCGGTCTCGGAAGGCCGCGTGGCCTCCAAGGACTTCACCTTCATGATCGCCGAGCTGCTGCTCGGCGGCGCACTGCGTCATCCCGAACAACAGGAACATCCCGAACAGCAGAGATATACCGAACAATCGAGAGAGGAATCATGACCAGCACCCTGCGGCCGGCCCGCACGACGGAGGCGGAGAAGAGGCCGGGCCGCTGGCTCGCGCTCTCCGTCCTCGTGTTCGCCGTGCTGCTGGTGGCCGTCGACGCGACCGTCCTCGGTCTCGCGACCCCCTACATCAGCGAGGACCTGAAGCCCTCGGGCACCCAGCTCCTGTGGATCGGCGACGTCTACTCGTTCGTCATCGCGGGCCTGCTCGTCTCGGCCGGCAGCCTCGGTGACCGTATCGGCCGCAAGAAGCTGCTGCTCATAGGTGCCACGGCGTTCGGCGCGATATCCGTGCTCAACGCGTACGCCACGACGCCCGAGACGATGATCGTCGCGCGGGCGCTGCTCGGTGTCGCGGGCGCGACCCTGATGCCCGCCACCCTCGCCCTGATCCGCAACCTCTTCCACGACCCGCGTGAGCGCAGCCTCGCCATCGGCATCTGGGGCGCCACGGCCTCCGCCGGTACGGCGGTCGGCCCGGTCGTCGGCGGTTTCCTGCTCGAACACTTCTGGTGGGGCTCGGTCTTCCTGATCAACCTGCCGGTGATGGCCGTGCTCGTCCTCGTCGGGATCAAGCTGCTGCCCGAGTCCCGCCACCCGAGCCCGGGCCCGTGGGACGTGCTCAGCGTCGGCCTGTCGCTCGTCGGCATGATCGGTGTCGTGTACGCGGTGAAGGAGACCGCCACCCACGGCGTCGACGGCAACGCGCTCGCCGCGGGCCTCCTCGGCATAGCCGGACTGTTCTTCTTCGTACGCCGTCAGCTCACCCTGCCGCACCCGCTGTTGGACATGCGCCTGTTCCGCAACCGGGGCTTCTCCGGCGCCGTCCTCGCCGACCTGCTGACCATCCTCGGCCTGTCCGGCCTGGTCTTCTTCCTCTCGCAGTTCCTGCAACTGGTTCAAGGCCGACGCCCGTTGGAGGCGGGTCTCGCCGAACTGCCGGCGGCCATCGGCGCGGTGGTCGCGGGCCTGATCGCCGGTGCCGCCGCCCGCCGCTTCTCCGTCCGTTCCGTGGTCGCGGGCGGCCTCGCGGCCATCGGCGTGGCCCTCGCCCTGCTCACCCTGGTCGACGGGTCCACCGGCTACCCCCTGATCGGCGCCGCCCTGCTGATCGTCGGTATCGGCGCGGGCTTCTCCTTCACCGTCACCGCCGACGTCATCCTCTCCAGCGTCCCCAAGGAACAGGCGGGCGCGGCCTCGGCGGTCTCCGAAACGGCGTACGAGTTGGGAGCGGCTCTGGGTATCGCGGTCCTGGGCTCGATCGTGACGGGCGTCTACCGCGACTTCACGGCCCCGGCAGGCACTCCGGCCGAGGCCCGCGAGTCACTGGGCGGAGCGGTGGAGGTGGCGGCCGACATGCCGTCGGGCAAGGCCCAGGAAATGCTGACGTCGGCCCAGACTGCCTTCGTCGACGGCCTGACCATCGCCGCAGGCGCAGGCGCGGCGGTGCTGCTCGCGACGGCAGCGGCAGCGTGGTTCCTGCTACGCGGCCAACGGCTCGACAGCCGCCCCTGAGGGGCGCGGGGAACTGCGCGACCAGCACCCACCAGTCCCCACCGGCCCGCAGCCGACGAACGACCGAAGTTGCCGGCACTCCCGGCGGAGCTGCGCCGCGGAGCTACGCCGCCTCTTTCGCCTTCGACGCATACATGTCGACGTACTCCTGCCCCGACAGCCGCATGACCTCAGCCATCACGGAATCGGTCACCGCCCGCAGCACGTACCGGTCCCGATCCATCCCCTCGTACCGGGAGAACTCCATCGCCTCACCGAACCGCACAGTCACCCGGTGCGGCCGGGGCAACCCCGCACCCCCCGGCTGGATCTTGTCCGTCCCGATCATCGCGAAGGGAACGACCGGCGCCCCGGTCATCAACGTCAGCCGGGCGATCCCCGTACGCCCCCGGTACAGGCGGCCGTCGGGCGACCGCGTTCCCTCCGGGTAGATGCCGAACACCTTGCCCTCGTCCAGCACCCGCCGCCCGGTCATCAGCGCGGCGACCCCGCCACGGCCGCCGTCGCGGTCGACGGGGATCATGCCGACGCCGGTGAAGAACCAGGCCATCAGACGGCCCTTGATCCCCTTGCCGGTGACGTACTCGTCCTTGCCGATGAAGAAGACCTGCCGGTCGCAGACCAGCGGCAGGATCATCGAGTCGATGAAGGTCACATGGTTGCCGGCGAGGATCACCGGACCGTCCCCCGGAATGTGCTCCACACCCTCCACCCTGGGGCGGAACATCAGGCGCATGATCGGTCCGAGCACTGCCTTGATGAGCACGAAGCGGGACAACGGGCCCTCCCATGTCAAGCGTTCCGGTACAAGTCTGTGCAGGTGAGGACGATACTCCCGGCTCACAGGGTGGCGCACATCGGGTTCACCGAGTGGATACCAACTGTTGACGCGGCTTTACCTGCGGTGACGCCGAAGTGGCGGGCTGTCACCGGCCCGCAACATGTGACGGACGTCGCGTCACCGAACCGATACTCCGTCATCTTTCGCCTCCGGTGCGACATAAGGCGTCTTCCGCGTGTTCGGTCCCAGGTCTCCCAACGGTCACCTCGGGACACCTACGATCGTCCCGCTTTGACAGGTGCAGGGCATCACGGTGGAGGAGCCGGTCATGGGGACGCAGGAGTCGCGGCAGTCGCAGGACTCGAACGAGCAGGGACGCGGAGCGGGGCGGCGGGCGCTGCTCGGTGCCGCGGTGCTCGGCGCGGGCGGAGCGGTCCTCGGACTGCCGGCCACGGCGAGAGCCGACGAGGCGAAGTCGGGCGCGAAGTCGGGCGGCGGCTACCGGAGTCTGCCGGTGCCGACGATCATCGCGCACCGCGGCGCCAGCGGCTACCGCCCGGAGCACACGCTCGGCTCGTACCAACTCGCCCTCGACATGGGCGCGCACGTCATCGAGCAGGACCTCGTCCCCACCAAGGACGGCCATCTCGTATGCCGTCACGAGAACGACATCACCGGCACGACCGACGTCGCGGCGCACCCCGAGTTCGCCGCCCGGAAGACCACCAAGGTCGTCGACGGCGTCTCCTACACCGGCTGGTTCACCGAGGACTTCACCCTCGCGGAGCTGAAGACCCTGCGGGCCAAGGAGCGCATCCCGGGCAACCGTCAGGAGAACACCCTCTACGACGGCCGCTGGGAGATCCCCTCCTTCGAGGAGGTGCTGCGCTGGGCCGACAAGGAGGGCAAGAAGCGGGGCAAGCGGATCTGGCTGCACGTCGAGACCAAGCACCCCACCTACTTCCGCAAGCTGGGCCTCGGCCTGGAGGAGCCGCTCGCCAAGCTGCTGCGCAAGTACGACCGGCACAAGAAGAACTCGCCCGTCTTCCTGCAGTCGTTCGAGCCGAGCAGCATCCAGCGCCTGAACCGCCTGGTCGACAGCCCCCTCGTCGTCCTGCTCTCCGGCGCCGCCACGCGCCCCTGGGACTTCGTCGAGGCCGGCGACCCGCGCACCGTCGCCGACCTGGTCAAGCCGGCCGGGCTCGCCTGGATCGCCTCGTACGCCAACGGCATCGGCCCCACGCTCGACCTGATCATCCCGCGCGACTCGGGCGGCAACCTCACCACGCCGACCACCCTCGTCGCCGACGCGCACGCCAAGGGCCTGATCCTGCACCCCTACACCATGCGCAACGAGAACAGCTTCCTGCCCGCGAACTTCCGCAAGGGCACGGACGCCAACGCCTACGGAGACGCCTTCGGCGCGTTCAAGGTGTACTTCGACACCGGCATCGACGGCATCTTCACCGACAACCCGGACACGGGCCTGCTGGCCCACGCGGACTTCGTCAACGACTGAGGCGGCCGACAGCCGACGGCCGACCGTCGACCGTTTCGGCCGGTCCGTGAGCCACCCGGCCCACGGCCCCGCACGTCAACGACCGAGCCCCATGCCCCGATTGGGGTGACTCCCGTCCGCCCCGGCAACCCCTGCCGGGGCGGCGGCGTCCCGGGGCATATGACACACGACATGCTCGCCACCCTCCGCCCCCTGCTGGTCGCGGAGGTGTCGGCCGAGGCCTACGCGGCCGGCGCCGAGGCGGGGGACCTCGAACAGGCGGTCTGGCTGCGCCTGCTGGAACGGCTCGACGCCGACGGCCCACCCACGGACCCCGAAGGCTGGCTGCGCAGCGCCGTCCGCTTCGAGGCCCGCCTCAGCCGCCGCACGGCCCGACTCGAACGGCCCTACGCCGCCGAGCCCACCGACGCGCACGCACCCGGCCCCGAGCAGCAGGCCCTCACGGCCGCCCGCCGCCGCGCGCTGTACGCGTCCGTACGCCGGCTCCCCGGCCGCTGCCCCCGGCTGCTCGCGGCCCTGCTGTCCCCACGGGACCTCACCTACCGCGAGATCGCGGGCGAGTTGGGTATCTCACAGGGCAGCCTCGGTCCGGAACGTTCCAGATGCCTGGGATGTCTTCGACGATTGCTGGCCGCGGAGGTTGCGGCACGCGAACCACGGGGATAGGAGTGAAGGACATCGGGTGAGCAGGTGAGCGGGAGGCGTGCACACATGGGCATGAGCGTGACCATCTCGGTGGCGACCGGGCAGGACGCCGAGCAGATCTTCAGGCTGCAGTACCTGTGCTTCCAGAGCGAGGCGGCACTGTACGGCAACTACCGCATCGATCCGCTCGTCCAGAGCCTCGACTCCGTCCGTGCGGAGGTCGCCTCGGACTGCGTGTTCGTGGCCCGGCTGGGTGACGAAGTGGTCGGCTCGGTGCGCGGCGCCCTCGATGACGACGGCACCGCGGCCATCGGCAAACTCTGCGTCCACCCGCGCCTCCAGGGCCACGGCATCGGCGCGAGGCTTCTCCGCGCGGCCGAGTCGGCCCTCGCCGAGGAGCACGGCGCCACCCGGTTCCGCCTCAGCGCCGGCCACCGCAGTGAGGGCAACCTCCGGTTGTACCGCCGAGTCGGCTACGAGACGGTGGGCACCAGCCAGGGTCAGGACGGCGTACCGATGGTGGTGCTGGAGAAGCCGGCGGAGGCATACGCGGCCACGGCATGAAAGAGCTTCTGGACAGTGCCCCTTCAGGGGCCCGGGGCCGTTTCGACTTGCGGCTCCGTCGCGTGGGCGCGACCAGCCGCGACTGACCCGCAGCCGCCTGACGACCCTCAGGCGGCTTCCCCCTGTCGCGCACTCTTCCGCAGCCAGTACATCGCGGTGACCGGAAGGATCACGGGAATGAACAGGTACCCGATCCCGTAGTCCGACCACACCGTCTTGTCGGGGAACGCCGACGGCTCGACCAGCGTCCAGGTGCCCACGATCAGCACGCCCGCCAGTTCCACCGCACAACAGATCCTCGCGGCCTTCCGGGCGAACTCCCCGCCGCGCACCAGCGAGTACGTGATGAACCCGTACACCACGCCGGCGAGCGCGGACAGCGAGTAGGCGAGCGGGGCATGCTCGAACTCGGTCGAGATCTGCGCGATGGACCGCGACACCGCCCCGACGACCATCACGCCGTACAGCCAGACCAGCAGCATCCCCGGCCCGCTGATGAGCCGCGCCCGCCCGGTCTCCGGCTTCTCCCGCGGAGCGACCGTCACGTCAGCCTCCCCAGATGTCATAGAGCCGCACCTGCAGCACGGCCAGCACCACACCGCCGGCCGCGACGGTCACGCTGCCCCAGCGGGTGCGCTCCGCCAGTGACATGAACCCGGTCACCGGGACACAGGCGAACGCCCCGAGGAGGTAGGAGACGAAGATCGTGGTCCCCTGCTCCGGCTTCTCCCCACGCGCCAACTGCACGATCCCGACGACCAGTTGGACAAGGGCCAGCACCGACACCACGGCCATGCCGATGAAGTGCCAGTCCTTGGTCGGCTGATCGCGATACGCGGCCCAGCCGCACCAGGCGGCGAGCAGAAGCGCGGCGACGGCGGTCGTCACCGTCAGGGCAACAAACATGCCGCGACCCTATTACGGCCCAAAACCCCCGCCGCGCCCGGCCCCGGGCCATGAAACCCGAGAGCCGCGCATCGTGGCCTTGGCCACAACGGCAGGTGCCCGCAGGGTGGACGTCACCACGGCGCACCTGCGGATACGCCTCTCAGGGCTGTCCGGTATACGGACAGCCCTCTCTCGCCTGCGTCATACATCTGCTTTACTGATCTCATGACCACGACGAGCTGCCGCACCCTTGCGACCGAGGCGACGATGACGCCCGGTGCTCGTTGTATGTGTCGAATGTGCGCCTTCTAGAAGGCCCCGTACGCCGTTTCGCGTGACGGACCGAGCCTCCCCGCGCGCATGTTCTCCCCCGGTTCCATCGCCACCGCGAGAACCGCGTCGCGTCCCTGACCGCTTGCACCCGTGCCCGGGCACACCCACGCCCGCGCACTCGACAGTGACGGAAACCCCAGTGATCACCACATCGGGCCTGACCAAGGTCTACCGAGGTCGAGGCCGCGAGGTAACCGCCCTCGACGGCGTCGATCTGCATGTACGCGAGGGCGAGGTGTACGGCGTGATCGGCCAGTCCGGCGCCGGCAAGTCCTCGCTGATCCGCTGCGTCAACCTCCTGGAACGTCCCACCTCCGGAACCGTGACCGTGGCGGGCGAGGACCTGACCGCCCTGGCCGGCCGCGGCCCCCGCGCCGGGCGGGAACTCCGCCGGGCCCGCAGCCGCATCGGCATGGTCTTCCAGCACTTCAACCTGCTGTCCTCCCGCACGGTCCAGGACAACGTCGAGCTGCCGCTCGACATCCTCGGCAGGTCCGGCAAGGAGCGCTCCCGCAAGGCCCTGGAACTGCTCGACCTCGTCGGCCTCGCCGACAAGGCGAAGGCCTACCCTGCCCAGCTCTCCGGCGGCCAGAAGCAACGCGTCGGCATCGCCCGCGCGCTGGCCGGCGACCCGAAGGTGCTCCTCTCCGACGAGGCCACCAGCGCCCTCGACCCGGAGACCACCCGCTCGATCCTCCAGCTACTGCGCGACCTGAACCGGCAGCTGGGCCTGACCGTCCTGCTCATCACGCACGAGATGGACGTCGTCAAGACGATCTGCGACTCGGCCGCCCTCATGGAGAAGGGCCGGATCGTCGAGTCCGGCACGGTCAGCGAACTGCTCGCCACCCCCGGCTCCGAACTGGCCTCCGCCCTGTTCCCGGTGGGCGGCGAGGCCACCGGCGACGACCGCACGGTCCTCGACGTCACCTTCCAGGGCGAGGCCGCGACCCAGCCGGTCATCTCGCAGCTGTCCCGCACGTACAACATCGACATCTCGATCCTCGGCGCCGCCATCGACACCGTCGGCGGTCTCCAGATCGGCCGGATGCGCATCGAACTGCCCGGCCGCTACGAGGAGAACGTCGTTCCCGTCGGCTTCCTGCGCGAGCAGGGCCTGCGGATCGACGTGGTCGGCCGGGACGCCCAGGCGTCCACGCCGGTGAAGGAAGGTGCCAAGTGACCTGGACCGAGATACAGCCCCTGCTCGAACAGGCGTGTTGGGACACGCTCTACATGGTCGGCTGGTCCACCCTCATCGCGGTCGTCGGCGGACTCCCGCTCGGCATCCTGCTCGTCCTCACGGACCGGGGCGGCCTGCTGCAGAACGTCCTGGCCAACAAGGTCATCGGGCAGATCGTGAACATCGCCCGCTCGATGCCCTTCATCATCCTGATGGTCGCGCTGATGGGCTTCACCCGCTGGGTCACCGGCTCGACCATCGGCCGCGAGGCCGCCATCGTGCCGCTCGCCATCGGCGCGATCCCGTTCTTCGCGCGCCTCGTCGAGACGGCCGTCCGCGAAGTGGACCACGGGCTCGTCGAGGCCGTGCAGGCCATGGGCGGCAACACCTGGACCGTCGTCCGCAGGGTCCTCGTCCCCGAGTCCCTGCCGTCACTGATCTCCTCGGCCACCACGACCGTCGTGGCCCTCATCGGCTATTCGGCCATGGCCGGCACCGTCGGCGCGGGCGGCCTCGGCGACATCGCGATCCGGTACGGCTACCAGCGCTTCGAGACCGAACTGATGTGGATCACCGTGGCGGTGCTCGCGGTCGTCATCTCCGTCATCCAGTTCGGCGGCGACTACGCCGCCCGTGCCCTCCACCGGCGCGGCAGCCACGCGGGCGCCGCACCGAGGCTCCGGCTGCTGAAGGCGGAACCCACCGCTCCTGAGGTCACCAAGGCCTAGTCCGTACGTCGGCCACCCATAGATGTCCCGTCCCACCCACGACGGGATCGCTGCACCCAAAAGGAAAGGCACTTTTCGTGCGTAACACCGCCAAGCTCGCCACCGCCGTACTCGCCGCCGGAGCCCTCACCCTCGGACTCACCGCCTGCGGCGCGGACAAGGCCGACAGCGCCTCCGACACGAGCGGCCCGCTGGTCGTCGCCGCCAGCCCGACCCCGCACGCCGACATCCTCAACTTCGTGAAGGACAACCTGGCGAAGGACGCGGGCCTGGAGCTGGAGGTCAAGGAATTCAGCGACTACGTCCTGCAGAACCCGGCGACGGAGGACGGCTCCGTGGACGCCAACTACTTCCAGAACCAGCCGTACCTCGACGACTACAACAAGAAGAACGGCACCAGCATCGTGCCCGTCGTCACGGTCCACCTGGAACCCCTCGGCCTCTACTCGAACAAGGTCAAGAGCACGGACGCCCTCAAGAGCGGCGCGACCGTCGCCATCCCGAACGACACCGTCAACGAGGCGCGTGCCCTCAAGCTCCTCGACGCGAGCGGGATCATCACGCTCAAGGACGGCGTCGGCACCGACGCGACCCCCGCCGACATCACCGAGAACCCGAAGAAGCTCCAGTTCAAGGAGTTGGAGGCGGCCCAGACCCCGCGCTCCCTGGACGACGTCGACGCCGCGGTGATCAACGGCAACTACGCCATCGAGGCCGACCTCTCGCCCGCCGAGGACGCCCTCGCCGTCGAGCCCGCCAAGGACAACCCGAACGGCAACTTCCTCGCGGTCAAGGAGGGCAACGAGGACGACCCGCGCGTCGAGAAGCTCGCCAAGCTCCTCACCTCCGACGAGGTTCGGAAGTTCATCGAGGACAAGTGGAGCAACGGCTCCGTCATTCCGTCCTTCTGACCGCTCTTCCGAATCGACGGCACGTATACGGCGTATCGCCACGCATGGGGTCCGCTCCCTCACGGGGAGTGTGCCCCATGGTGCGATTCAGTGCTTTCATGCTGCATGCTGGGCAGTTCAGCAGGCCCTCAAAGGTTTCGAAGGTTACGGAGCGGCGCATGATGAGCACCTTTCCCGACATCTCCATCAGCACGGATCGGTTGGTTATGCGCCCGTTCGACGAGGACGACATCCAGGCGTTCATAGAGATGATGAACGACGAGCAGGTGATGGCCTGGACCGATGTCCCGCAGCCGTTCACCGAACGCGAGGCGCGTACCTGGATCACCGAGTACGCGCCCACCGAACGCGCCTCGGGACGCGGCCTCGACCTCGCGGTCACCGAGTTCCTCACCCAGCGTCTGGTCGGCGTCATCCAGCTGACCGAGACCGACTGGCACGTGCGATCCACGGAACTGTCGTACGTCGTCGCCCCCTGGGCGCGCGGCGAGGGCTACGCCTCCGAGGCCGCCCTCGCGACCGCCCAATGGCTGTTCCGTGAGCAGAAGTTCGAACGTATCGAGCTGCGCACCGCCGCCGACAACACCGCCTCCCAGCAGGTCGCCCAGAAGATCGGCTGTATCAGCGAGGGCGTGCTGCGCAACGCCTGCATAGCGCGCACCCGCACCCCCGAGGACGGCTGGACCGAGGTTCGCACGGACTTCATCGTCTGGAGCCTCCTCCCGGAGGACATCGAGGGCGTCAGCGAGGAACTGGCCGACAGTGGTGGTTTCGGCGCCTACTCGGACTGGAACTGAACAACCCACGGGCACGCGCGAGGCCGCCGCCCGGCCGCCGGGTCCCACCGCGTCACCAGGTACCCTCACGGGACCCCGAGCGGGCATTCCCGACGACCTGCGAAAACCCTCAGGAGACTGACGACGATGGCCGACCGGGTCACGGTGATCGGCTGGGACGGCTCCCCCCTGACCGCCGCGGCGCGCTCCGCCCTCGCCGCCGCCACACTGGTGGCCGGCGCGGCCCACCACCTCGCACTGCCCGAGGTGCCCCCGGCCGCCGAACGTATCCGCCTCGGCAGCGTGGCCCTCGCCGCCCGTCGCATCGCCGGCCACCGGGGCACCGCAGTGGTCCTCGCCGACGGCGACCCGGGCTTCTTCGGCGTCGTCCGCACCCTCAGGTCCCCCGAGTTCGGCCTGGAGGTCGAAGTCGTCCCCGGCGTCTCCTCCGTGGCCGCCGCCTTTGCCCGCGCGGGCATGCCCTGGGACGACGCACAGGTGGTCGTCGCCCACCGCCGTACGCTGCGCCGCGCGGTGAACGTGTGCCGTGCCCACACCAAGGTCGCCGTCCTCACCTCGCCCGGCGCCGGTCCCGCCGAACTGGGCCTGCTGCTCGACGGAGTTCACCGCACCTTCGTGATCGGCGAGGAACTCGGCACCGAACGCGAGCGGGTCACCGTCGTCACCTCCGACAAGGCCGTCGACCGCACCTGGCGCGACCCCAACCTCGTCATCGTCATCGGCGGCCACGCCACCGCGGCCGAGGGCGGCGGCTGGCTCGCCGGCCGCGACCCCGGCACCGGACCGCGCGGCTGGGCCCTGCACTCCGGCGTCTACGGCGGCGCCATGGGTGAGGGCGAGGCCGAACTGCTGCGCTCCTCCCAACTGGCCCACCTGGGGCCGCGCGTGGGCGACCTCGTGTGGGACATCGGCTCCGGCAGCGGTGCCTTCGCCACCGAGGCCGCCCGCTGCGGCGCCGCCGTCATCGCCGTCGACCGCGACCCCGAGGCCTGCGGCCGTACGACTCTCGCCGCCCGTCGCTTCGGCGTCCAGCTCCAGGTGGTCCACGGCGCCGCCCCGCACATCCTGGAGGACCTCCCCGAACCCGACGTCGTGCGCGTCGGCGGCGGGGGAGTGGCGGTGGTCTCCGCCGTAGTCGACCGACGCCCGCAGCGGATCGTCACCCACGCCCTGACCCGCCCCGCCGCCGAGCGCATCGGACGGGACCTGAGCGAGCACGGATACGAGGTCCGCTGCGAGTTCGTCCAGTCCGTCGAACTCGAGACAAGAGCCTGGACGGAGAGAGAACGGAGCGTCGCGTTCCTGCTCAGTGGGACGTTGCCCGAACGTTCCCTGTGATCCGGTTGTCGTACCGGCGCGGTAGGCTGGCCGACTGTTGTACCGCACTTCGGCACCCGGCACTTCGTCGGTCAATGTCCTAAAAGCGCGCCCGTTTTGAGGGCGTGTGTGGTACAGCGAAACGGGGAGGACGCGCAACGTGGCGCAGTCCACAGCGGACCGTCGCGGATCAAGCTGTCGCGACGGCGGGACGACGGGGACAATGGCCATTCGATGGCTTTGTCGACATGCAGCCGGGTCGTCACGTGCCGCTGGGCGCGCACGCTCGTTCTTCACAGTGGGGCGGTAGGTGCGCCGTTCCCGGGCCAGCCGGCATGGAGGCACTAACCGATGGGCGAGGGGTACGCATGACCGACACCGGCCAGGTCCCGGGCGAGGGACTGCCGGAGAGCGCAGGCATGGTGGAGCAGCCGGGCGTCCCTGCGCCGGGTGCGTACACCTACCTCTCCGAGACCGCCGCCGAGGACGAAGACCTCCTGCTGCCGGGTGCCCAGGGCGCGTGGGGCAACGAAATGCCGCCGCCCGCCCCCGAGCCCGTCGTCCAGGTCGTCCACGAGCCCGTCGTCCACGAGCCGGGCCCGCACGAGATGTCCGGCCGGGACAGCGGCTCGCTCGACCTGGGTGCCGTCCGCACCCCCGTCGCGACCCCCGTCCCACAGCCGCCGGTGGCCCGCCGTCCGCTGCACCTCGGCCCGCCCACCCCCGACGCCTCCGCCAGCCCGGTCCGCTCCCTCGCCGACCGCGGCCCGGCGGGCGCCCCCGTCCCGCCTGCCGCCGTACGCCAGCCCGGTCCGCCCACCAACGGCCCCGAGTACCTCGACGTGCCCCCGCAGCCCGTGTCGCAGTGGGTCGGCGCCCCGGCCGCCCCCGCGCCGGGAGTGGCCGCAGGGGGAGCGGCTGCAGAAACGGTCGTTCCGCAGGAGGCGCAGGTTTTCGTGGCCGTGGCGGAGACGTCGACGGCCGTGGAGACGCCGCAGGTCGCGGACGTACCGGAGGAGATCCAGGACGCGGAGGCCCTCCACCAGGCCCAGGACGCCGCCTACGCCCTGGCCCAGGAGGCCGCGGTCGCGCAGTTCCGGACCCCGGAGGCCGTGGAAACGCCGGTCGCCGCGCAGCTGCAGGCGCCGGAAGCAGTGGATGCGCCCGCTGCCCTCCCTGCGCAGGTGCTGGAGGTGGCCGAAGCCCCGGCTGCCCCCGTGCAGGCCGAGGTTCCGGAGGCGATCGAGGTCCACGCCCCGGTGGCCGTGGAAGCGCCGGCTGCCGTCGACGCGCAGGTGCCGGAGGCGGCCGAAGCGCCGGCCGCCGTGCAGGCCCAGGTCCCGGAGACCGTCGAAAACCCGTTCGTCGATCAGGCGCCGGCCCCGGAGGCACCCGTGGAGCCCTCGGCGCCCGAGGTCGCCGAGGTCGCGTCCGACGTGGACGCCTCGCAGGCTCCGCCGGCCGAGGAACCGCTGGCCCCCGAGCCGGTGGCGACGGCACCCGAGGCGCAAGCCGCGGAGGCCGCGCCTGCCGCCCCGGCCGCGCAACTGCCGCACGCGACGCCCTTCCCCCCGGCCGCCCAGGGCCCCGAGCCGGTCCAGGCCCAGAGCGCCGCCGAGGCACAGGACGTCCCCCAGGTCCCGCAGGAGCCCGAGGAGGGCGCCGAGCCTGTACCGGCCCAGCTCACCGAGGCCGACGCGCTGCCACAGGCCGACACGGCCGTGGCGGAGGACGCCGAGCAGGCCGCCCCCGAGCAGCAGGCGCCGACCGCCGTGGCCGACGAGCAGGCCGCCACCGGCGTGTCGGACCCGCAGCTCGTGACCGCCGCGCCGGACGAGGAGAGCGCTTTGGCGTCCCCGGACGAGCAGGCCGCCGATGTCGTACCGGACACCGCACCGGACGCCGTCCTCGCGCAGGACCCTCAGCAGTCGGCGGAGGCACCGGTAACCGAGGAGTCGCAGTCGGCGGACGTCGGGGCAGTCGAGGCCCAAGCGCCGGAATCCCCGGTGGAGGCCGCACAGCCCCAGCCGCAGCCCGAGGCCGTGGCCGAAAAGGCCCAGCCGCTGGAGCCCGCGCGGCCGGAACCGCAGCCCGCTGTGCAGGGCCCGCAGGCCACCGAACCGATCGCACTCGTCGCGGACCAGGACCACGACCACGACGAGGAGCAGAACCAGGCCGTGGTGGCGCAGGCCACCGAGAGCGCCCCGCAGCCGGAGCCCGTGCAGCCGCCCGTACCCGAGGCCGTCGTCGAGCCCGAGGTCACGGATGTGAACGCAGCGGACCAGTCGGCCGACAGTTCGGATGCCCAGGAGCCTGCCCCCGCCGACCAACCGACCGGCGAGGCTTCGACTTACCCCTCCGAGCCCGCAGCAGACCCGGCAGCCATGGACCCCGCGACCGTGGACCCCTCAGCCGCTGAGCCCCCCGTCGCCGAGGCGCCGATCCCCGTGGCCTCCCGGATCGACGCCCCCCAGGGCGCCGTGGTCCAGACCCCGGCCGAGCCCGTCCCCGACGCCCCGCCGGCAGGCGCGCCCCAGGAGCCCGCGCTCCAGGCCGCCGCCGACCAGGCGCTGGGCCAGTTCGTGCCCGTCGACGCCTCCGTGCCGACCACTCCGCACCCGGCCCCGGCCCCGCCCCACGGGATGGTGGTCCCGCCGCTGCCCGTGGACCACCGGCCGACGCCCGTCGCCGCCGAGTTCCCGGCGGCCGAGGGGCAGGCGGAGGCAGCCGAGTCCGCACCCGAGCCGGAGACCGAGGCCACGGTCCCCGCCCCTCGGGACTCCGAGGCCGAGACGATCGTCGTACCGCAGCCGCTCGCGGCGGCCGACGCGCACCCGGACGTCGCCCAGAACGCGGAGGACCTGGACACCAGGGCCGCCGACCAGGAGGACCTGGAAGACAGCGCAGCGGCGGTAGAACCAGAAGCAGCAGAAGCAGCAGAAGCAGCAGAAGCAGCAGAAGCAGCAGCCGAAGAGAGCACGGCCCCGGTGGAAGAAGCACCCGAAGACGTACGGGAAGAAGTACGGCGGCCCACGGGCCCGGCCGCGCCCCCCTACGACGACGCCGAACGCGAGGCCGTCCTCAAGGTCATGCGCGAGCGCCGAGACATCCGTAACGGCTTCCGAGACGACCCGATCCCGCACGACGTGCTGCTCCGCGTCCTGGAGGCCGCCCACACGGCACCCTCCGTCGGCCACTCGCAGCCCTGGGACTTCGTCGTCATCCGGTCGGCCGAGACGCGCCGCACGATGCACGAGCTCGCCCAGCGCCAGCGCGAGGCGTACGCGAAGTCGCTGCCGAAGGGCCGGGCGAAGCAGTTCAAGGAACTGAAGATCGAGGCGATCCTCGACACCCCGGTCAACATCGTCGTCACCGCCGACCCCACCCGCGGCGGCCGCCACACCCTGGGCCGCCACACTCAGCCGCAGATGGCCCCGTACTCCTCCGCCCTCGCGGTCGAGAACCTGTGGCTCGCGGCCCGCGCCGAAGGCATCGGCGTCGGCTGGGTCAGCTTCTTCGACGAGCGCGAGATGGTCCGCGCCCTCGGCCTGCCCGAGCACCTGGAGGTCGTGGCGTACCTGTGCGTCGGGTACGTCGACGAGTTCCCGGAGGAGCCCGAGCTGATGCAGGCGGGCTGGGCCAAGCGACGCCCGCTGTCCTGGGTCGTCCACGAGGAGACGTACGGCCGCCGCGCCCTGCCCGGCGCGGACCCGCACGACCTGCTCGCCGAGACCGTCGCCGGCATCCGCCCGCTGGACGCCAAGGCGCTCGGCGAGGCATGGGAGCGCCAGAAGCGCATGACGAAGCCCGCGGGCGCCCTCGGCATGCTGGAGATCATCTCCGCTCAGCTGTCCGGCCTGTCCCGCCAGTGCCCGCCGCCCATCCCGGAGCCCGCGGTCGTCGCGATCTTCGCGGGCGACCACGGCGTCCACGCCCAGGGCGTCACCCCGTGGCCGCAGGAGGTGACGGCCCAAATGGTGGCCAACTTCCTCGGCGGGGGAGCGGTCTGCAACGCCTTCGCCACCCAGGTGGGCGCCGAGGTCTGCGTCGTGGACGTGGGCGTGGCGAGCGACCTCCCGGCCACCCCGGGGCTCCTGCCGCGTAAGGTCCGCGCCGGTACGTCCGACATGACCACCGGTCCCGCGATGACCCGCGAGGAGGCCAAGCAGGCCATCGAGGTGGGCATCGAGACGGCCCGCGACCTCGTCGCGGCCGGCAACAAGGCGCTTATCACAGGCGAGATGGGCATCGCCAACACGACCGCCTCCGCCGCCCTGATCTCCGTCTTCACCGGCGCGGACCCCTCCGAGGTCACCGGCCGGGGCACCGGCATCAACGACGAGACCCTCGCCCGCAAGACCGACGTCGTGCGCCGCGCCATCGAACTGCACCAGCCGGACCCCGCCGACCCCATCGGCGTGCTGGCGGCGATCGGCGGTTTCGAACACGCCGCCATCGTCGGCCTCCTCCTGGGCGGCGCCTCCCTCCGTACGCCGGTCATCCTCGACGGCGTCAGCGCCGGCGCCGCCGCGCTGGTGGCCCGCGCCATCGCCCCCGAGGTCCTCGCCGCCTGCATCGCCGGCCACCGCAGCGCGGAGCCGGGCCACGTGGCCGCCCTCCAGAAGCTGGGCCTCCGTCCCCTGGTCGACCTCGACCTCCGCCTCGGCGAGGGCACCGGAGCCCTGCTCGCCCTCCCGGTGGTCCAGAGCGCGGCCCGAGCGATGCACGAGGTGGCGACGTTCGATTCGGCGGGGGTAACCGAGAAATAGGGGGAGTGAGTGCCGGGTGCCTCTCTGACCCGGCTGAGGTTGTGGGCAGTCGTTCCGCAGGGCGATGGGGGAGGGTGGGCGCAACCGCCCACCGGGCCGCCCGGGGACCCGGGGGCGGAGCCCCCGGTTTCGGGAAGGGGCGGGTACGGGGAGTAAAACCCCACCCCACCCCCGCCACCACCCCACCCACGCCTTAAAATCCGCACGTCAGGGGCCACTCCAAAGCCGCAGGGGCTCCGTCTCGCACCGCCGCCGCAAGAGGAGCCGCACCCTCATGGCCGAACACCCCGCCTACCCCGTAGGCCTCCGCCTCACCGGCCGCCGAGTGGTCGTCATCGGCGGCGGCCAGGTCGCCCAACGCCGCCTCCCCGCCCTCATCGCGGCCGGCGCCGACATCATCCTCGTCTCCCCGTCAGCGACCCCCTCCGTGGAAGCGATGGCCGACGCGGGTGAGCTGACCTGGGAGAAGCGCCGCTACGCGGAGGGCGACCTCGCCGAGGCCTGGTACGTCCTGATCGCCACCGGCGACCCGGAGGCCAACACCCGTGCGTCCGCCGAAGCGGAGCGGCACCGCATCTGGTGCGTCCGCTCCGACAACGCCGAGGAAGCCACCGCGTGGACCCCGGCGACCGGCCACAGCGAGGGCGTCACGGTCGCCGTCCTCACCGCCAACGCCCAGGGCCGCGACCCCCGCCACACCGCCGCCATCCGCGACGCGGTCGTCGAGGGCCTGCGCGACGGCACCCTCGTCGCCCTCCACCACCGCACCCGCACCCCCGGCGTCTCCCTCGTCGGCGGCGGCCCCGGCGACCCGGACCTGATCACCGTGCGTGGCCGCCGCCTCCTCGCCGAGGCCGACGTCGTCATCGCCGACCGCCTCGGCCCGCGCGACCTGCTCGCCGAACTCCCGCCCCACGTCGAGGTGATCGACGCGGCGAAGATCCCGTACGGCCGTTTCATGGCGCAGGAGGCGATCAACAACGCGCTGATCGAGCACGCCAAGCAGGGCAAGTCGGTCGTGCGCCTCAAGGGTGGTGACCCGTACGTCTTCGGCCGCGGCATGGAGGAACTGCACGCGCTCGCCGAGGCCGGCATCCCCTGCACGGTCGTCCCCGGCATCTCCAGCTCGATCTCCGTCCCGAGCGCGGCCGGCATCCCGGTCACCCACCGGGGCGTGGCCCACGAGTTCACCGTGGTCAGCGGCCATGTGGCCCCCGACGACGAGCGCTCCCTGGTCGACTGGCCGGCTCTCGCACGGCTGACCGGCACGCTCGTGATCCTCATGGGCGTCGACAAGATCGGCCGGATCGCCGAGACCCTGGTGGCGAACGGCAAGTCCCCGGACACCCCGGTCGCCCTGGTCCAGGAGGGCACCACGGCCGCCCAGCGCCGGGTCGACGCGACCCTCGCCACGGTCGCCGAGACCGTGCGTACACAGGACGTCAAGCCGCCGGCGGTCATCGTCATCGGCGAAGTCGTGAAGGTGGGGCCCGGGGCGAACGCGTGACCCCCCGGGCGGCGACCCCGGACCGTAGCGGAGCGGAACCGTAACCACCGGTAACTCGACCCGTCCCAAGCCGTTGGCACCACACCCAGGACAAGGCAGTATCACCCTGTGGCCGATCTCATCACCGTTGAGGACCCCGACGACCCGCGCCTGCGCGACTACACCGGCCTGACCGACGTGGAGTTGCGCCGCAGGCGCGAACCCGCAGAGGGCCTGTTCATCGCCGAGGGCGAGAAGGTCATCAGACGGGCCAAGGAAGCCGGCTACGAGATGCGCTCGATGCTGCTTTCCGCCAAGTGGGTCGACGTCATGCGCGACGTCATCGACGAACTCCCGGCTCCCGTCTACGCGGTCAGCCCGGAACTCGCCGAACAGGTCACCGGCTACCACGTGCACCGGGGTGCCCTCGCCTCGATGCAGCGCAAGCCCCTGCCGACGGCGGACCAGCTCCTGGGGGCCGCCCGCCGGGTCGTGATCATGGAGTCGGTCAACGACCACACCAACATCGGCGCCATCTTCCGCTCGGCCGCCGCCCTCGGAATGGACGCGGTCCTGCTCTCCCCGGACTGCGCCGACCCGCTCTACCGCCGCAGCGTCAAGGTCTCGATGGGCGCGGTCTTCTCCGTGCCGTACGCCCGTCTGGACACCTGGCCCAAGGGTCTCGACGCGGTCCGTGACGCCGGTTTCACACTGCTCGCCCTCACCCCGGACGAGAAAGCGAGGTCCCTCGACGAGGCCGCCCCGCACCGCATGGACCGCGTCGCCCTCATGCTCGGCGCCGAGGGCGACGGCCTCTCCACCAAGGCCCTCATGTCCGCCGACGAATGGGTCCGCATCCCCATGGCCCACGGCGTCGACTCCCTCAACGTGGGCGCGGCAGCGGCAGTCGCCTTCTACGCGGTGGCGACGGGACGCCCACAACTCTGAAAAGGGGCTGAGCCACAAGGGGCGCGGGGAACTGCGCGAACAGCCCCGTCGGACCCGCAGCGAACAACCGAGCAGCAGTCCCGAGCGCTGTCCTTGTCTCCGCCCGGACCAACCGTCAGTCGCTGCCCAACTCCACCGACGACTGCTCCTGCCGTACGCCAGTGTCGTTGCCGAGCCCCCGCGACGGCCCCTGACACCCCTGCGCCGTAGCGATACCGAGCGCAGCCAGCAACGTCACCACGACGAACACCACAAGCCGCTGCCGCAGCAGCCGCGGATTGGCGGGCCGCCGCGCCGTCCCATTGGTCCGCGGCCCCGGCCGCCCCGCACCACTGCGCGGTGCGGGCCGTTTCCCGGACCCGGTCGTGTTGCGTGACGGCGCGGGCCGCGCACCGGACCGCGACCCACCACCGGTCCGCGAACCGCCACCGCCCGCCCGGGACCCACCCCCGGTCCGAGGCGGCGGCGTACCCGGCGCACCCGACCTGCCCGGCTGTGTCCCACGGGGCTCCGGCGGCTGCCGCAACGTGCGCTGCTCGACGTACTGCTCCGCGAGCCGCCCCGAGGGCCGGTCCGGATCGGTACGCGGCGCGGGCGGCCGGACATCGGTCAGTCCCTGCGCCTCACGGGCGGCGATCTCCTTGAGCCGCAGCGACAGTTGGAGCGTGCTGGGCCGCTCCTCCGGGTCCTTCGCCAGACAGGCACGGACGAGGGGGGCGAGCGCGTCGGGCACCCCGCGCAGCTGCGCCTCCTCGTGCACGACCCGGTACAGCATGACCTCCGAACTGCCGTGTCCGAAGGGCGAGTCGGAGGTCGCCGCGTAGGCGAGCGTGGCCCCGAGGGAGAAGACGTCCGTCGCCGGCGTGACGGCGGCCCCACGCACCTGCTCGGGCGCGAGGAACCCGGGCGATCCCACGGCCGTACCGACATGGGTCAGGGTCGAGGCGCCGGTCGCCCACGCGATACCGAAGTCGATGATCCGCGGCCCCTTCGGGGACAGCAGGATGTTGGACGGCTTCAGATCCCGGTGTACGACACCGGCCTCGTGCACGGCCACGAGCCCCTCGGAGAGGGCGGCACCGACGGCGGCCACATCGGCGGCCGACATGGGGCCCTCCTCGGTGACCTTGTCGTGCAGCGAGGGCCCCGGCACGTACTGCGTGGCGAACCACGGCCGGTCCGCCTCCAGATCGGCGGCGACCAGCCTGGCGGTGCACCCGCCCCTGATCCGCCGTGCCGCCGACACCTCGCGCGCGAACCGCGACCGGAACTCCTGATCCTCCGCCAGATCCGGCCGGATCACCTTGAGCGCGACCCGCTGTCCACGCCGGTCGGAGCCCAGGTAGACGACGCCCATTCCGCCCGCGCCGAGCCGTCTGTGGATCCTGAACGAGCCGACGACGCGCGGGTCCTCGCGCCTCAGGCGCATCATCGCCATGTTCATCCCCGCTGCCCGTTCCGTCTGACGAGCCACAGCTTACGTTTCCACGGCCGGGCGTGCGCAGAGGCCGCGCCCTCACGACCCGATGGATTGTCAGTGCCGGGTGGGAAACTTGAAGTGCGGTCAGGGAACAGGAGTTCGGGGCGGTGTTGGGCCGCCTGTGGTTCCAACCAGCCACCAGAGAAGGGGGATTGAACCCGTGAAGGGTGACCGAGTGGAGATAGTCGTGGACGCCGGGGACACGACGCGCACCTACGAGGTGATCGCGAGCAGGGCGGGCCGCCGGGTGGAGACGGCGGTACGGCGAGGTGTCGTGGAAGTGAGCGAAGTCACCCGAAACGGCTCCGTGGTGCGTACGGCCAGGTTCATGGCGAACCGGGTCCTCGCGCTGGTCGAGCAGCCGGTGCCCCGCGAGGACGGTTCGGAGCGGGACGCGTAGCAGAAGGGGCAGACCGGGCGTCCCCTCCGGGAAGACCCCGAGACCTAGGACCTCGTCTCCACCCTGGGGAGTACATCGCAGGTCATCGCTCATCCTCCGGGAGGCCCGGCAATCGATACGAGGGCATGACGACCCACCCCCGCCGCGCGCCTAGATTTGAGGTCAAGCGGCGGGTGCAGCACTCGTCCCCCGAGGTCAGGCACCCGCCGCTGCCAACAACAAGCAAGACCGACGAGAACCGGTCAGAGAGGAGGGACCATGGCCCACACGGCACCGCGGACCGCGATCCGCACACGGGAGCGCAGGACGTTCACCGCCGACCGTCGTCCGGGTCGTCGCCACCCCTTGGTGGCGACCGCGATGGTCCTCCCCCTGGCGACCCTGCTCGTGTACGCCTTCGGCGGCTGGGAAGCAGTGGTCACACAAGCGTCGTCC
Organism: Streptomyces sp. NPDC057474; assembly: GCF_042802555.1. Lineage (NCBI taxonomy): Bacteria > Bacillati > Actinomycetota > Actinomycetes > Kitasatosporales > Streptomycetaceae > Streptomyces > Streptomyces sp. NPDC057474. The sequence continues at coordinate 25,060 of NZ_JBHVDX010000148.1, forward strand.
GTGGGTGTGATGCTGGGGCGCTGAGCGGCGACTCCAGGCCCGGAAGAGCGGTCCGGGCGGGGACATCCACCCATGAAACCCCGTGGGGACGGGGGTGCGGCGGACGGCAATAAACGCCCGCGCAGCTGGGGAGC